>JAGQPO010000269.1 GCA_020426665.1 Planctomycetales bacterium | reverse complement strand
CCCTCGCTGACGCATTCGGGTTAGGAAAAAACAATGCACCACGCAAAAGCGCAACTTCAAAACGCGTGAGCGACGGACCCGTTTTCGCTATTCCGGCAACCGAGCGGTTTGAATTCTTGGGAACGATCCGGTCAAACCTTCTTTCATGAACGCGACCACATCGGCCACTTCTTGATCGGTCAAATTCAAGGGTTTCATCTTGTCGCTCAGCCAGGGATTCTTGTGCCCACCTTTGTTGTACCACACCATGACCTCCTCAAGCGTCTTTTGAGAGCCGTCATGCATGTAAGGTGCTGACAACACGATATTGCGAAGTGTCGGTGTCTTGAACGCTCCCTTGTCCTTTTCTACTTTTGTGATTTCGTAACGGCCAAGGTCTGGTTTGTCGCTGTCCATTGCGACGCCCAAGTTATGATATTGTTCGTCGGAGAAATTCGCGCCCGCGTGGCATGCCGTGCAAGCGGCCTTGCCGAAAAACAGCGTCATTCCACGCTTCGCCGATTCGCTCATCGGGTGGGCAGCCGCAGCAGCCTTTAACGCATCGTACTGTTTCTTTAGTTCGGGTTCTTCGTCCAAGAACTCCAAGTCATCGGCGAAGGCCTTTTCAAACGTTGCGATATCATTTTGGAAATCGTAGGGCGCCGGACCGCTGACCAACGTTCGTTCAAAGGCGGCGATCGCTTTACCGACATTGTCGATTGTGATGCCGTTGGAGAACACGGACTTGAATTCAGCCTGATAAACCGGATTGGCGGCCAAACCGGCGACACATTCTTCGTGGGTATGTCCCATTTCAATCGGGTTTGCGATCGGCCCAACCGCTTGGGCTTCCAGCGAATCGGCACGTCCGTCCCAAAACTGTGCTTTGCTGATGATTCGGTTGTAGGCGACCGGTGAATTGCGACCACCTTCCTGATCGCGAACTCCAACGCCGAATTGCGTGTGTGCCCCGTAACCCTGTGCGGGGTCATGGCACGATGCACATGAGATCGTGCCGTCAACGGACAATCGCGGATCAAAATACAGTTGGCGACCGAGTTCGATCTTTGCACGCGTCAGCGGATTGTCCGACGGGATAAAGATGTTGGCTTTCGCGGCGTCGAGACCCTTGGGCAATTCAACCTGTAACTCAACATGATGGTCGGGATTGCCAAACCACTTCTTGGCTTGCTCCAGAGTGACGTTACCGTTGCCGGGAATCCCAGCCAACAAGCTGTCATCACTGCCCAGCGTAACCGTTGCCGATCCGGAATCAGGTTTCGAACTTTCGATGGGTGCGGCGACGGCGGCGCCGACAGCAAACCCCGATGTGGCGATGCAAACGGGGACACAGGCAAGCAACGTTCGAACACGGAATCGACTCAGTTTCAACATGGCGGTGGGTTCTGGAAAGGTGGGGTAGCAAACAGTCAACTGGCGGAAAGGGTAAATGTTTAGATGCAAAGGATATACCATTTGAACTCTAGCTGAGAGTCAAAATTGATTGGTTGTCGGTTGTTAAAAATTCGACGATTTCTTGCTGATCGCCTCCGCGACGTGGTGAAACCAGTTCCAGTGCGACGACGGAATCGGAGCGCCGGCAAACCACGTAGCCGAGTCTCTCCGAGACTCGAATGCGCCTCCCCCGCCGCTCCGACAGTCAGCCTCGGAGAGGCTGATCTACGTGGTGAAACCAGTTCCAGCGCGACGACGGAATCGGAGCGCCGGCAAACCACGTAGCCGAGTCTCTCCGAGACTCGAATGCGCCCCCCTCCGCCGCTCCGGCAGTCAGCCTCGGAGAGGCTGATCTACGTGGTGGCTTAAAGTGTCAAAAGTTTGACGATTTTTCGCCCGGTAACGCTCATCGGCAGATTTTCAAGTTCATCAAGTGTGACCCACCGCCACAGCGAATCGTGATGCTTTGGCACGAATCGTTGTCCCGCGGCGAGTGAAACCTGGTGGATGTGCAGTGAGATGCGATATTTCGTTACAGCGTGCCGGATGGTTTTTAATTGCGGTCCGGGAGCGACGACAGTGTCCAACTGCTCCGACAACCACGCCGCGGCGGCATCCACTGATTCGGTTGCCGGTTCGGTGCACCGCGGAAAGTCCCACAGGCCCGCCCAACGTCCTCCGTCGGGCAACGGTCGCGCCAGGTAGCGATCCACCCCCTGTTTTCGATTCATCAAGATCAACGCAAACTCGGTGCGATCCTCGTATTGGATTCGCTTGATTTTTCCTGGGATCAGATCTTGGAGCCCCAGTTCATTGGTCCGACAGTGGCCGCGCACCGGGCAACTATCGCAGTCTGGATTTCTAGGCAGACAAACCAAAGACCCCAGTTCCATCGCGGCTTGGTTCAATTGACCGCTACCTCGCCTGGGCAAAATCTTTTCCGCAAGTTCCCACAACAATTTGTTGGCTTCTTTTTCCGTTGGTGAATCCCGGAGTCCAATCCATCGGCTGTAAACACGCTGGGTGTTGCCCTCGAGCACAGGCAATTTAGCATCGGTGGAAATCGACAACACTGCACCGGCGGTGTAACGACCGACACCAGGCAATGCCAGGACATCTTCGTAGTTCAGCGGAAAGATCCCTCCGTGATCCTGGACAATTTTCTTTGCCGCGGCATGCATCGAACGTACGCGGCGGTAATATCCCAAGCCTTCCCAGTGACGCATCAATTCCGCTTCGTCGGCGTCGGCCAAATGCGCCACGCTCGGAAACGACTTCATCCAGCGTTCGTAATACGGCAAGACCGTCGCGACCTGAGTCTGCTGTAACATGATTTCGCTGACCCAGACACGATAGGGCGTCGGATCACTGCGCCACGGCATCTCTCTGGCGTGGCTCGTAAACCAAGCAAGCAATTTGCGTCGCAATTCACTTCGCCAGCGCGATTGACGCCAAGCATCATGGTGTTGTGCTGTCACCGACTGGTTAGCTTCTTCAGCTTTGCAGAGGTGTCATAGACGACTCCGTCTCGTCGATAGCGAATCGCAATCGCGTCACCCGCTTCGTGC
>JAGQPO010000268.1 GCA_020426665.1 Planctomycetales bacterium | reverse complement strand
GCAACAAGTGCCACGACCACCCCTTTGAACGTTGGACTCAGGACCAGTATTACGAGATGGCCGCCTACTTTGGTCAGGTTGCACTAGAAAATGACCCAGCCTCCGGTGACAAAAAAATCGGCGGGACTGCCGTCGAAGGAGCTAAACCGCTGTACGAAAAAGTGGTCGACAAAACCAATGGTGACGTGATTCACGTCCGCACCGGAAAAGTCACTCCGCCGCATTTTCCGTTCGAAGTGCCCTGCGAGATTCCCGAATCGGGAACACGCCGTGAAAAGCTCGCGGCCTGGATGACCGACGCCGACAACCCGTATTTCGCGAGAAGCTTTGTCAATCGACTGTGGGGCTACTTGCTGGGCAAAGGTCTGATCGAACCGATCGATGACATTCGCGCCGGCAATCCGCCAACCAACCCGGAGCTGTTGAACCACCTGACACAGCAGTTTGTCGCCTCAGGCTTCGACATTCGGTCGATGCTGCGGCAAATCTGCAACAGCCGTACGTATCAGTTGAGCGTGGCTTCCAATGCGACCAATGAAGATGACACGCTAAATTACGCCCACGCCATGCCCAGACGTTTGCCGGCCGAAGTGATTTACGATGCGGTGCATGCACTGACCGGTGCGGCCAGCAACATCCCCGGCATGCCGGTGGGAACACGGGCCGCCGCGGTCACCGACTCCGGAGTCAAACTGAACGACGGATTCCTGCAAAACCTCGGGCGGCCCGTACGAGAAAGCGCATGCGAATGCGAACGATCCAGCGAACTGCAACTGGGTCCGATCATGGCGCTGATTGGCGGCCCGACGGTCGCCACCGCAATCGCTGATCCGAAGAATGCACTGGAAGAGATCGTAGAATCCAATCCGGATGATCGTGATTTGGCAGCGGAGATCTTCATCCGATCCATCGGACGACCACCGACCGAAACGGAACTCGCCGCCTTCGACCAAATCAAACAACAGATCAAGGTGGACCACGAATACTTGACCAAAGAGTTGGCCGAAAAGGAAGCCCAGTGGGTGACCCGAAAAGCCGAATTGGAAGCGATCCGGGAGAAGGCTCTCGAGGAAACCAACACGCAACTTGCCGCGCGGATCGAAGCCGCAAAACCGGAACAAGAGAAGTTGGCGAAAGAACGCGATGACCGAATCGCCAAAGCCACCGCGGCACTGGAAGAAGTCAACAAGAACCTGGCGAACAAGGTGAAACAGTGGGAATTGGACCACAAAGCCGCTGTCGAATGGCACCCGCTGCTTCCCTCCAAAGCAACCTCGACGAATAAAGCCAAGCTGGTCGCCGCGGCCGATCGCTCGATCACCGCCATCGGTGAAAAAGGCAAAGGTGTCTACACGATCGAATACCCAACGTCGCTACGCAACATCACGGATTTCCGACTGGAGGCTCTCTCCGATCCGGCACTGCCGGCGGGCGGCCCCGGCTTGCCGCCCAACGGAAACTTTGTCGTCACCGAATTCGAAGTCACTGTCGCGCAAAAATCCGATGCGAAAAAGTTCACCAACGTCGTGATCGAAAGCGGCAAGGCCGACTTCTTACAAGATGGCTTTACGGCCGAAGCCACCTTTGACGGAAATAATCGTGACCAGGGCGGTTGGGCAGTTGCCGGCGCGACCGGAGCCGATCACTGGGTAACTTTCAAATTAAAACAACCCATCGAAAACCCCGATGGATGCATTTTGAAAATCCAAATTCATCAATTCCATAACGCAGCGGATCATCAACTGGGCAAATTTCGCATCAGCGCCACAACCGATGGCGGCGAGATCCCGTTAGACTTGCCGGAAACCTTTCGGGCGATCGTCTCCACCCCCGAAGCCGATCGAGATGAAGCCGCAAAACAAAAACTGGTCGACTACATCGGCAAGACCGATGCGGACAAAGCCGGCGCCGAAGCCGCAGTGGCCACCGCCAAACAACCTGTTCCGCGTGATGCCGAAACGGTACGCTTGGAAAAGAAACGAGACGCGTTGTCCGTGCCCACGCCGGATGATGCCAAGATCGTTCAACTTCGCGACGATGTCGAGCAAAGTAAACAACAACTGGCGCGAATCCGATTGACGGCCGCCGAAGATTTGACGTGGGCTCTGATCAACAGTCCCGCGTTCCTGTTTAACCATTGAAACCCGTTCATTCCCTTCCTTTCGGAGACTCACGTCATGCTTTCGTTCAAAGGCTTCGCAGCCAAAGACCTTTGCGATCCACACTTGGCTCCGACGCGCCGCACGTTCTTGCGTGTCGGCGGATGTGGAATGCTGGGTTTGTCACTGCCATCTCTGTTGCAGCTGGAAAGTGCCGCCGGTGGTGAAGTCCTGGGCGGTGGACCAGGATGGGGCAAAGCCAAAAGCATCATCATGGTCTATCTGCAAGGCGGACCAAGCCATCTGGATCTGTGGGACCCAAAGGAAAACGTTCCCGATAACGTCAAGAGCCAGTTTGGTGCGATCAGCACCAAGATTCCAGGAATCAAGTTCACCGAGAATCTGCCTCAGCTGAGCCAGTTGAACGATCGCTTCACAATGATCCGTTCAATGTCCTATACGCCGAACGGACTGTTTAATCACACCGCCGCGATCTATCAAATGATGACCGGCTACACGACGGACAAAGTCAGCCCCTCCGGTCAACTTGAACCGCCGTCCCCAAAGGACTTTCCGAATTTCGGTAGTAACATTGTCAAAATGCAACCGGTTGATGAACCGATGCTGCCGTTTGTGATGCTGCCACGACCGCTGCAAGAATCCAACGTCGTCGGCAAGGGCGGCTCCGCAGGCTTTCTCGGCAAGTCATACGATCCTTACACGCTCTATCCCGACGGCGATGATTTGGATATGAGCAAGATGAATCGGATCAAAATCGACGATCTGAAGTTGCGTCCGGAGGTCTTCAGTGTGCGTCTACAAAGACGTGCCCAACTCCGCAATTTGTTGAACGCCCAAATGCCGGAAATCAACAAGGCCGTCGAGAGTTTCGAATTGGACGAGTATTACGACCGTGCGCTTTCGCTGATTGTTTCTGGCCGTGCCCGTGAAGCGTTCGAATTGAACAGCGAACCCGACGCGCTTCGTGATCAATACGGACGCAACACATTCGGCCAAAGCTGCCTGCTGGCGCGCCGATTGGTCGAGGCGGGGACGCGTGTTGTCGAAGTGATCTGGCCCAAGGTCGCCAACAGCGACAATCACTCGTGGGACCATCACACCGGATTAAGCAAACGCATGAAAGATCAATCGGCGCCGATGCTGGATTCCGGACTTTCGACGCTGATTCAGGATCTGGATGACCGTGGGATGCTTGAGGATACCCTGGTTGTCGCCGTTGGTGAATTCGGACGCAGCCCGCAACGGGGCGTCAGCACCAGTGGAAACAATAACTCCGACGACGGTCGAGACCACTGGCCGTATTGTTACACCGCAGTCATGGCGGGTGCCGGCACTCGACGAGGCTACGTTCACGGTAAAAGTGACAAGACCGCATCGGCGCCACTCGAAAATCCGGTGCATCCCTCTGAAATCCTGGCGACGATCTACCACAGTTTCGGAATCCATCCCGAAACGATCGTCTACAACCACCTGAATCAGCCCAGAGAGTTGGTCAAGGCCCAGGCAATCACAGAGTTGTTGGCGTAACATCAACCGACGTGGTTTTAAACGCCGGACCATCAAACGACATCAGCCGACTCGCACCAGCGTTCGGGCCGCATGCAGTACGCGCCATCAACGCCCGTACGCTCGCGTGATACGGCTGATATCAATCGATACACTAGTGATCACGGCCCCCTCGATACCCGCAAGCCAAACAAGAACGCCGGACCATCAATTGACATCAGCCGACTCGCGCGAGCGTAGAG
>JAGQPO010000012.1 GCA_020426665.1 Planctomycetales bacterium | reverse complement strand
CCGGCGACGCCGCTGGTGGTGCCCATCAATCCGCCAAAGATCAACGCCGAACGGGGATTGTCCAGTCCGATTCGTTTTGCGACCAGCGGTGTGAGCGTCATGACAAGTACTGATTTAACCAAACCTGCGGCGACACTGATTGCGATGACTTCGCTGGATGCACCGAGCGCAGTGCCAGTTACGGGGCCGACAATGTACGTCGCCGCGCCGGCGCCGATGGTTGTCACACTGACTGGGTCACGATATCCGAATCCAAATGCGACAACTGCTCCGACAAAGAACGAAACAAACACACCGGCGAACAGCGAAACGATTCCGGAGATTCCTGTTTTCAGAAATTCGTCCAGCCGAACGCCAAAGGCGGTGGCGACGATCGCCAGGTCACGCAGCATCGACCCGCCCATCACGCCGATGCCGGCTAAGCATCCGACGTCGGCAATGCCTTTGGTTCCCTCTGTTGCCATTCCGCCGACATAGGCCAGCAGCAATCCGATCAGAATTGCGATGGATGAACCATGCATGCGCCCCTGAGTTGCTACCTTGGAGAGTCGGTAGGAAATCCAGACGATCAAACCGACGACTGCGAATGCGGTGACGAGTCCGTTTTTGCTAAGAACGGATTCCACGGACTCCCAGATTTGCATCAAGATCGATCTCCGTCGCCGATTGAATCCGACGAGTTCGTCGGATGGCCCATGCGACTGATCAGCGGCACCAGCATGAAGCTGACAGCCACGGCAAGGGTCCCGGCGAGGATTGCTGCGGGACCACCTCCGATGGCATCGCGAACGTTCAAACTAGCGGCCATCGCAACAACGATGGGAATATAGATCGCGCTCCAGAACAAAATGCCATCGCGCGTCGGTTGCGGCAACCGTCCGGTCGTCCGTAATCGGTCTGAAGCAACGATCAGCAGAATCATCGCGATTCCTACACCGCCGACGTTCTTTTCGATGCCGATCGACCATCCGATCAGGTTGCCCACGATCAAACCGCAAAGCAAACAAAGCGACAGCAGGGCGGTGCCGTAGATTGCCATCGATGATCCTGGCGGGCGTAGACGTGTTTACAAAGACGGACGTGATAACGGTCTAGAACAGTCTACAGCATAACCATTTCGCCGAAGCCTTTGGAATTGGGTCACGCCTGGATGGTTGGCATGGCAGATCCGTCACGCCCGCGATTGGTCGCGTCTTCAATCGGCGCCGATTTCAGAGCCCCGAATTGTTGTTCATTTGCGTCTTCTTAGCTTTTAGCGCAGGCAGCGCAGTGAGCCTGATCAGCGGTGACCGCTCGCACATCAGCGTGACTTCGCTCGAAACAGTGGCGTTGGGGAAGAAGATTTGAGGCGTGACCCAAGAATTTCCAGCAATCGGCACATCGACGCGTACGGTGATCAATCCGGTGTCTTCGGTGATATCCGCGGGAATCACTTCGACGTTGACCTGCTTTAAATCAGCGGACTGAACCAGTTCCGTGGCGATTGTGATCGCATCATTGGCGGTGGCACCGGGAACCATCGCGGAGCGTGCGGCCTCGTAAGCGGCGGTGTCGGCGGTGTGCTGAAGCATCAACACGCGACCGATTTCAAACGTAAATAGAAAGAACAGGATGATGATCGGAAATACAAAGGCGAACTCGACAAGCGTAGTGCCGTGTCGCTTTGATCGCTGTGTCCGCCGAAGTTTGCAGTGAAAGCTCATGATTCGGTTCTAGAATGTGATCAGTGTTGGGAGACTTCTCGCAATCTCGCGAAACACATCGGCAAGCTGTTCGCTGTTCGCAGCGTGATAGTGCTTTCCTGCGCCTGCGGCGGCAACATCCTGCATGCTGATCTGGTCGGCTTCGTCGGAAAATGTAACGGTATAGACGAGGACATTCTCGCCCGCGGCCTGCTGTGCGGCGTACAACGGATCGGTGCCCTTGTTGTGAATTCCATCGGTCATGACGATCATCACACGGGTGGCCCACGGACGGGCGAATGCATTCATGCCAAGTGCCGAAACACCGTCCAGAATGCCGCCACCTACATTGGTGCTGCCGCCGGAGAAATTCATGCTGTAGCTATCAAGATTTGAACGAATTGCATCGTAGTCATTCGAGAGGTTCAGATCCCTTTTGGCGTTGGACGAATAGGTTGTCAGCGAAACTCGTTCGTCATGGCTGGAGGACTCCATGATTTGCAAAAAACCGTCAACTGCGTCCACCAAGTCAAGCCATCTGGCGTGTGGTGGGACAGGATCGCCGAAACTCCAGCCTTCCGGAGCTGCCGATGGTTTAGAGCCGCTCGCGGTTTCTGTGGCGGAATAGGCCATGGATCCCGATCGATCCAGTACGAGTGCGATGTCGAGTTCAACTTGGGTGCTGATGGCAGTTCTGATGGGTCGCAGCGGAATGTTGACGCCCATCGTGGGAAATAGCATCGGCAATTCATTCATCGGGTTCGCCTGGACTCGAATCGCATTCGGATTGATTCCTGGCGAAAACGCGTAACGTTCGGTTTCACTCAAACGAGTCGATACGCCAAATTCGATCGTTGCGTCGGCGAGTGTAAGCGTTTGATTGGCATATTGATTTTCACTGAGCATTCTTTCGGCCGAATCAATGGCCAACTGCTGATCGCCCGTGATTGCCAGTGTTCGTCCGGCGGCACGTGTTGCGAGGTCTGTTGTGATCTGTAACTCGGTACGCACCATCTCCATATAAACCAAATTGATCGCGAATGCAGAAACGGCAAGCATGATTGGCATCATGACCGCAAGCATTGCCATTGTCGCCCCGCGTCTTGGTTTGGGAGTTCCCCAAACTCGTTTCGCGGCGACCGTAACAACGTCCGATCGACAGGCGCAGGTTCGCTTCAACATTGATTAGTATTCCATCATGATTGAGACTGATTCAGAGAGCGTCTTGTCCCCGTAAAGCCAGGATCCCACAAGCGCGTTTTGCCCCGCCGGTGCTTCGACGGTCACGGTGAAAAGTTCACCGTACTGAAGTGTGGCCGGATCCGACGGCTGATTGAGTATTTGGTAATTTGCGATGTTCCGTCCCAACAAAATCACATCACATTGATCTTGAATGTCGGGTGGAGTCACTTCCGGCATGATTCCCAGGCGGGCGCACTCATAAGCAGCAATCTTGATTGATTGTCTTAGGTAAATCATGCGACAGGTTTCAATGGTGCCCATCGCGATAAGAAAAAACACGGGCAGACAAAGCGCGAACTCCACCATCGCGGCGCCATTGCGTTGGCGACTATTTCTGGGGCGTTGCAGAGGGCGAAGTCGGTTCACGATACCTTTCATTCAATACGTAGAGTCTTTTGTTGATCGCTAGATCTAGACGTCAAGCAAAGGCTAGGTCATAAGTGGTGTCAGTTCCCGCGAGTGGGTGTACGAAATACCAATTGGCGACCAACGATCGTGTCGGCTTGATCCGGTCAGTACGATTGACAGGCCTGGTCCGAATAGCGCGATTGGGGGATGGCTGGCTCCAAGTCCGACCCAGTGTTTGGGCCAGTGTTCATTCTTCGGATTGTGGTTGCAGCACAGGTGATTCACCGGGTGGTATCATTCTCCGCTCTGGGCAGATCCACTTCACTTCGTCACTTTCTTAACAACCTACGCAGTCGCGCGGACGCAAAATGAAAAAGTATCTTGCCGAGTTGATCGGCACGTTTGTATTGATCTTCGTGGGAACCGGTTCGGTGATCGTCAATAATGCCACCGACGGTGACGTCAGTTTGGTCGGGATCGCACTGGCTTGGGGATTGGTTGTCTCGGCAATGATCTATTCGATCGGCGATATTTCCGGTGCGCATATCAACCCGGCCGTGACGATTGCGTTTTGGGTGGGGCGTCGGTTCGAAGGAAAGCACGTGGCACCCTACATCGCCAGCCAGTGCATCGGAGCAATCCTGGCCAGTGTTTTGATGAGGATTCTATTTCCCGATCAAGACAATCTGGCTGCGACATTGCCTGCCGGAACATGGTGGCAGTCATTTATTATGGAGATCGTGCTGACCATGATCTTGTTGTTCGTCGTCTTGAACGTCAGCGTCGGTGCAAAGGAAAAAGGAATCACCGCGGGACTTGCGATCGGCGGAGTGATTTCGTTCGAGGTGCTTTGTGGCGGGCCGGTCAGCGGGGCGTCAATGAACCCGGCGCGTTCGATCGCGCCGGCCCTGGTCGGCGGGCAATTGCAGTTCTTGTGGGTCTATTTGACGGCGCCGGTCATCGGGGCGGTGCTTGCAGTGCCGATTTCCGGATACCTGCGTTCGGACGAGGGTGAAACAGGAGCCGCCGGCTGAACGGAACCAACCCAGCATGGCTGCGGAGTAAGTGGGGCAGCGCTACTTTTTCTTGCGGCGCTGGGTGATGAGCGCGTGCATCACATCGCTGCGGCGGACAACGCCCAGCAGTACGTGTGGACTTTCGCGTTCGACCACCGGGATGCAGTCGTCGGTTTCGCCTTGAAACAGTTCAAAAGCACGGGTTGCCGGGTCGTCGGCGTGCAGGCAGTGATCGATGTCCGAAATCAGGTCCTCGGCACGCACCAACTTTGCGGCACTGTGGTCAAACAGGACGTCGCTCAGCAACGGGTATCGAATCACACCGACGACACTTTGTCGATCATTAACGACGGGGTAGGTGTTTTCGTGACTGTGTTCGATGTGTGCAACCACGGCATCGAAGTCGGCTGATTGATGAATCCCCTTGGTCTTGCGTAGCAGGTCGCTGACTTTAACCGTGCTGATTGCTGTGGGCGCGGGCGTCGTTCCGCGTACGGCCGACCGAAACCGGTCGATCAATTCGCGCACTTGTTCCAGCGGTGTTCGGCTGGTGTGGTGGATGGCCTGGGCCAACGGGACTTCGCCGGTTTGGATCAACGAGTGTCGAATAAAAAGCGGCCCGATGATTTCGAACAGAACAACCGATCCCAGGATGATGTCCTGGATCGGCTTGCCGAGTTCCGGGTCGCGATTCACGGCGATCGTCGACAGGGCGATGGCCGCGCCGGCTTGGGCGAACAAGCAACTGCCGCCCCAGTTGCGGACTTCCGGCGGCTGTTTCGTCACCTTGGCGGCTGCGTAAACACCAAGCCACTTTCCGGCGATACGAAACGCGATGTAGACCGCGCCCAATTTTCCGGCCGCGATGAAAGCTCCCGCATCGAGCTCGGTACCGTGGGCGACGAAAAACAGAACGGCCAACAATCCGGAGAGGTGATCCAATTCGCCGACGATTTTTTCTTTGTAATCCGACGTATTGGCAACCGTGACGCCCATCATCAAGAACGACAGCATGTAGGGAATTTCAAACGACTCGTCTACACCCAACAGAAACGTGACCGCGGCGACCAGCAAAACCAGCCAGCGTTTCATGTTCAAGAAGCCGCAGCCGTAGCTGACGACAAGGCCGCCGACGACCCCGAGCGCCATTGAACCGCAGACGGACGTGACGACGGCGAACACTTGGCGGCCGAATGACACGTCAAGTTTTCCCTGCAATAACTCGATCGCCAAGAATGCGAATTCGAACATTACGATGCAGGCAAAATTATTCATCGCGACCATGAACCCGGTGCTTTCGGTCACCGGGCCTTCGGAGCGAAATTCTTTCAGCACCAAGATGGTCGTCGCCGGTGCCGTGGCCACGGCCAGGCATCCCAGCAGCAACGCCATGCTTCCCGTGCAACCGAACAACAGAAGTCCGACCGTGACCAGGACCGCTGTTGCCGTGATTTCGGCTAAAGAAAGCGACAAACAGTGCGCCGCAACACGCCGGACTTTGGAAAACGTGAACTCGCAACCGAGATTGAAAAGCACCAATGCCATCGCAAGTTTTAGCAGCGGTTCGAACAGTTCGACGTGTTCGGTCGGCACCAAATCAAGCGCACTCGGTCCGACCAATAAACCGACCAGCACAAAAGCCGTTACCTTGGGCAAATGAACCAGATCGGCCAGCACCCCCGCGGCCAGGCAGACTGCCAACAGAAGCCCGATCGTGCTGGTGACGTGAAGATGGAAATCAACCATAAAAACAGAAGATGGAGGTTGCTCGTGGCTGCCTGAGGACTGTGAACACGGCACCCTTTTTAGTAACCGACAGAGTCTAGTCGATACGGCAGACCCCTGTCTTGATCGGAAGCATGGTCAGGAACCAAAAACGTGAAGCGTCCGTCGGTTTATCGGGCTCGCATTCTTTTTCTGCTTCGTTTTCGAGTAGCGGAACTCGTCAAGAGTTTCGACGATTCCTGGTTCCGACCGAAACCCTTGAGTGGGTAAAGCAGTGGCTAGGTTATCCTAGCCACTACCTCCCCGTTGTAGCGACAGGGTTGATTCCCTGTATTTTCCGGCGTGCGGCTTTCCCGCACCGG
>JAGQPO010000267.1 GCA_020426665.1 Planctomycetales bacterium | reverse complement strand
AGCGACTATGAATTTTGCCAACCCTCAAATCGAACTGGAACAAAGCACTAATGACAAATTTCCCGGTCTCACGAATCGCAGGTTGCGTCAATCGAATCAGCTTCAGGAATTAACAACTGCGCGACCCATGCGGAAATAAGGTGAGAAAACGGCACAGCGACGCGTCATAAAACTCGGTGATCCAGTTCTTATTAGCTACTCCGAATCTTTGCGTCTTGGCGCGCAGCATTTTCTCGGCATGTTGCGCGCTAAGACACCCGGTATTGCCGATGTGGAATTCGCAGTAGTGAACATGCGGTCTCCGCTTCGGTAGTTTGGCAACTTTTTTTTTAGTCTTGAATGCGTAAATGGAAGGGATAAGATCTGCGGTTGGCTAATGAACGATCAGGGATGATCAGTGTTTCACAATGGTCATTGATCAGTCGACTTTCTTCATCTTAGCGGGGCGATCGGATGAAAAAAACGAAGAACACTAATGGCCTTTTTTCGTGGAACCAATCTTGGTTGTTTTCTGCGACGGTTCTCATCTTGTTGTGCGTTCTTGATACGACAATTGCTGTTTCGGAAGACAGCTTCTTAGAGGTTGAGTTGACTAAAAAAGGGCCATTTGAATCAGTGGGGCTCTTAGAGATTCGTTCTCTAGATGTTGGGGAAGAAAATACAATTCAAATCAAATTGATAAACCGCACGGGCACGGTTGTACGTCTGGACGACCCCGAAACTACATGTGGTTGTGTTAGCGTTAAGAGCGATGTTGCGACGCTGCGAGATGGTAATTTCTGCGTTTTGGAGGTAAAGCTAAAGCCTGAGCGTGATTACACCGGAAAAATTTGGTCGCAAACCATTGCCTTTGAAAGTCGAACCAAAGAGAAGGGTGTGTTCTCTGCGGCTACAATTAACGTCAGAGCCAATTTGCAGGGCGTCTTTGTCGCGAAGCCTGAGCGACTCGTGTTTGCTGCCACTTCAGGCACGATGAAGGGCGAAAAAATAAGCGCGGTGGAGCAGACGGTCAATTTGCATATTACTCATCCTATTCAGCTTGAAAACATCAAGGTTCACGGATCGCCAGTACTCAATCTCTTTGATGTGGTCAAAATCCCCGACCCGGAAGGCAGTGGTGGTGGAGTCGTGAAGATGTCAATTGCACCCGACGATATTCCGGAAAGCGGACTTCACGGCCTGCTGATCCTTTCACATGAAAAGTCCGGTCAGTCACGGCGTATTCCTTTTTCAGCTGTCAAACGCCAGCCTGTTCGTGCTGTGCCTTCAACGATAGTTGTTCAGCGAACGGAGTCGTCCGATTATTGGGCGGCTTATGGATTGCTGGTGAATCAGCGCAAAGAAGGTGAGGAACTGGGAAACAACGATGATGTGATTGTTGAAGCATCCATCGGTAGTGTCAAAGTTCCGGTTGTCGTTGAATCAAAGGGCAATCGTATCAAGCGATTGAAGATAATATTGAAGCAAGAGGTCCTAGAGAAGGCATTTGCTTCCAGCAGCGGGCAACAGTGTACTTTCAATGTACTCTGGGGGGAGACCAGGACCAGCTGCGAATGTAAGATCCTATTCCTTGATCAGTTTCCCACAGAAGAGGTGCAGAGATGAAGAGGTATGAGCCAGCAGGTGTTTGTGTTTGCTTTTGGCTTTTGGCTATTGCGACAGCGCAACCGATTAATGCACAGATACCGTGTTATGTGATCGTGGAAAGGTATTGCTCATCAATTCCTGGAAATAATTTCGTTTTCTGCTCTTCGACCCCTTGTGTCAACAATACGTGCCCCCAAGGAACAAAGGAATACACTCCGACAAATGATGTCTACAACGAGCTTATTACGGAGGATGAGGCATTAAACGAAGGATTGGTTTACGACGGCCCCTACGAAACATTTACTTCACCAGGCGATGTGCCGTGCAGGATTAGTACCAATTGTTCATCCCTATGTCAAACTTTCATTGGCGGTCTAAGGTGTATGTCCACTTGGCACCCTAATTCACTTCCATTCGATGCTGCGGGCCAAGCTTTTGTGAACGTCGAAATGTGGAAACCGGTTATCGATGGAGTCGATTCGTGTGAAGAGTGGTGGGAGTGGTAATCATTGCAATGAGGATAATACTACGAGCGCGAACTTAGCAACTTTTCTTGAGGAGAGTGCAATGCTTCGAGTGTGTACAGCGGTCATGTTTCAGGTTCTTGGAGTTTATGCAGTAACGTGTCATGCTGTTGCAGGCGATTCGGATCTCGCGGCTTCATTGTTTTCAGCGGTGCTTCATAATCATCGCGACATCGAAGAAATGGATGTTCGGTTTGAGCTTGAGTACGTCGCGATGAAGCCAGACTCTCAGCTGACACTTCGTACTATTAAGGCTAGAATCGCAAGAGGTTCCAAAGAGCAAGGTCTAACACTATTTGCCAGAATTGCAGAATCACAAGAGTTTGATAGTGAGGATGGCAACCCGACCGAGCACAACGTCGCGGCTTACGTCATTGGACCGCGCAATCAGGTTCAACAAGTAGACGCATTCGGTAAGAAAACTGCGAATTTTCCGAGTAAACTTATTCGAAATGCGCGGATTGGCATCCCTGATTTGGAGACCATCGGATTTGTTTCCTTCCCACACATCGCGCCCTTGGCTGGATCGGATGATCCTTACTGGGAAAGTCTAATGGTTCCAAGCGACGAGAGTGTTGCATATCCCTCGACTGACGGCCACGCCAAAGTCATTCAAAAACATTTTCATGATGACCAATTCACAGGCGAAACGATTTGGAGGTTTGACCTCACAAGGCTCATGCCGACACAGCGGAGAATGTATTACCGGGACGCAAATGGTAAGTTGCAATTAAAAGAAATTGAAAATTACGAGTGGAAGTTGGTGAATGGCGTCAATGTTCCCAAGTCAATCCGGTGTGAGGTCAGGCAGAACTACCGAAACGAGGAGACTGGAGAATTGGTAGGATTTAGCGAGATATACACAACGGAGTTCAATTGGAAGTCTGTTAACACACCGATTTCAACCAATGTGTTCGAATTGGAAGACCTAAAAACAGCTAACGATATCAAAGATATCATTTTGCCTGAGTAATCACCCGACTCCGTTTTCTTTCTCACATTCGGAAGTGGGCTTACATGGAACCGCATCTTGCGGATTTCAAACGGGTGTCATCGCCATTCTAGCTATCCCGCCGTAGTTGATTGTGGTTTTGTCAAAACGTGCGAATACCACGCGGTATTTTTGCAGCCAACCGATCAACCTCTCAGCGATGTTGCGGAAGAGGCAAAAACATTCACGCGTCACCGAGTCGCAAGCTATTCCCTCGCCACCGGAGGCCGTGTTGTTTTTACGTGGTTCCGTTCAGAGAGTTAGCTTCGATCGACGAGGCATCCAAATATCAGATTTGTCATCGGTCATTTATCA
>JAGQPO010000266.1 GCA_020426665.1 Planctomycetales bacterium | reverse complement strand
AATGCCCGGCGGCCAGTACACCAACTTGTTCCAACAGGCTCGGGCCCTCGGGCTTTCCGATCGCTGGGCCGAGGTTTGCAAAGCCTACGCGCAAGTCAACGAATTGTTCGGGGATATCGTTAAGGTGACCCCAACAAGCAAGGCCGTCGGCGACATGGCATTGTTCCTGGTCGCCAACGAAATGTCTGCCGATGAAGTACTCAGCAGTGAAAAAGCCTTGGCGTACCCTGCCAGCGTCCTGGACCTGATCGGCGGACGAATGGGGCAGCCACCAGGCGGTTTCCCCGAGCGAGTGATCAAGAAGATCCTTGGCGATCAAGCACCGCTGACGACTCGGCCTGGCGAATCAATGCCCGACGCCAATTTGAACGCCGCCAAACAGGAAGCCGCAGAATTGATTGGTGAACCGGGCGATGACCGACTGGCAGTCACGCAGTTGTTGTACCCCAAGGTGTATGCCGATTTTGCCACCCACCAAAAGACCTTCGGTGATGTGTCAAAGTTGCCGACGCCGAACTTTTTCTATGGTCAAGAGCCCGGCGAGGAGATCGCCGTCGACATCGAAAAAGGAAAGCGTTTGATCATCAAATTCCTGACCGTCGGGCAACCCCATCCCGACGGTTCACGCACCGTCTTTTTTGAACTGAACGGCCAACCCCGCGAAGTCAGCGTTTTGGATAAATCTCTGGAACCGGAAACAAAAGCTGCTGTCAAAGCCGACCCGAGAGACGACAATCAGGTTGCCGCAAGCATGCCCGGCATGGTGATCACCGTGGCTGTATCAGAAGGCGACAAGGTCAAGGAGGGGCAAAAACTGATGGTACTGGAGGCGATGAAGATGGAAACCACGATCAACGCACCAAAGTCCGGTATCATCAAATCCATTCACGCTCCGCCGGGTACCCAAGTGGAAGCCGGTGACCTGTTGGCTGTAATTGACTGATGCGACAAAACGAATTGCTATCCGAATCGGCGGGACCAGCCCCCAGACCGTTGCGCCACCGGTGGCAACTTGGCGTGGCAATTTTGGTTTGCTTCTTCGTTGCCGTTGATTCCGGCGGCAACGAACCACAGGAAAAAACCGGCGGTGACACGACTCCATCCGTCGACACCGAACTTGCCCCGGTTGAATCGGTCGACGCCGCGACACGTTCGATGTGGTTGATCGACGGTATCGTGATTGATGCCGACACTTCAAAAAAAATCGACCGTTTCACCGTGACTCCCGGATCGTTGTCGACCGACGATGCCGGCAAGTCGATGGTGCGTTGGCGCGACAATTTGAAACG
Source organism: Planctomycetales bacterium (assembly GCA_020426665.1). GTDB lineage: Bacteria > Planctomycetota > Planctomycetia > Pirellulales > Pirellulaceae > Stieleria. The sequence continues at coordinate 10,862 of JAGQPO010000266.1, read as the reverse complement.
TGAGATGACCGAAGGTCGATTGCGTTGGCCGCGGACCAGCGGTTTTTCCGTGATGCGATTTCGCGTGTCCGCTGACTCTTATATTCCGGTCACAACGCAGCGCATCTGGCGTGGCGGCCCGCACACCCGAGTCATAATCCGAATGAAGCAGATCAAAGAGGACTCGAACCCGCCGTTGACGTAACACCGGACCTGAAAAAAAGTGTCCGCCACGTGGCATCCTTCGCTCCACAACCACACTCTGATTCGCCGTCTATGGGCATCGAGCACCGCGACTACTACCGCAATTCTTCCAGAAGCACCCACCGGCCATCCGGCTTTGCCGACATGCCGGTGGTGTGCAAGCGATTGCTGATCGGAACGGTCGTCGTGTTTTTGTTGCAAATCTTCGTCACCCGCCCCGCAGAGGTCCGTGACATCGGCGATCAAATGCAATTGATCGGTGCCGATATTGAAGATGTCGCCCAGGAGATGCCGGAGGAATACATGCGAGAGCAAATGCGCATGATGATGCCTCGCGTGTCCGTCATCCAGGATTGGTTCGAGTTGGATCCAGAAAAGATCAAGCACGGACAGATATGGCGATTGCTGACGTATGCCTTTTGTCATGACCGTTATGGGATCTGGCACTTGCTGGTCAACATGTTGTTCCTGTACTGGTTCGGAACGCGGCTAGAACAAATGTACGGATCAACAGAATTTTTGCTGTTCTATTGCGCTTCTGCGATCGTCGCCGGCATCGCCTATCTGGCCCTGAACTATTACACCGGCAGCTCGGCGTCGGTCATCGGGGCCAGCGGTGCCGTTTGGGGATTGGTTGCACTCTATGTGATTCACTATCCCTACGAACGAATTTTTATCTACGGCGTCTTCCCCGTCGAGATTCGCTGGATGGCGTTACTATATCTGGTGTTTGATCTGCACCCCGTTTTGTTGGCCATCAACGGTGAAGGCATGATCGCTGGTGGTGGAGTTGCACACGCGGCACACCTTGGCGGCGCGGCTTTCGGATTTTTGTACTTCTATCGGTCGTGGCGTCTAAAGCCCATTGCCGATCGTTTGACGGGAAAATCAAAAAACGTCAAATGGCAAACGCGAACGGTCCATCGACCGCCCCGCGACATTGTTCCGATGCCACGCCCGGATTTCCCAGCCAAGAATCACGCCAAGAATCACGCCAGTAATCCGGCCGATCCTAAACGGAAACGTTTGGAAGCGCAGCTGGATCAAGTATTGGAAAAAATCCAATCCGAAGGCCGAGAATCGTTGACAGACGATGAAGTCCAAATCTTGGAAGAGGCCAGTCGGCAGCTGCGTGAACGATAGGAATTGTCCGACAAAAGCCTTTCGTTTTCACAATCCGCAAGGGTCAGTTTTAAGGTTGCGATTTTGACTTGACTCGCCACATAAGTCAGACGATAGCGGTTGTGACTGGTCCCTCTCTGACGCATTCGGGTTGTAAAAAGGAAGTGCAACCCCCCCCCGACGGCACAACGTCAGAACGGCAACGACTGTAGGAATCGTTGTTCAAAGCGGCCGTAATCTTGACCATCAACATCCCCGTCACCGTCACTGTCCAGCGCCGAATTAAATCCGACATCGCCCTGTGATTTCATAAACGTCATTGCCAGCAGACCAAGGTCTTGTCCGTCGACATCTCGGTCTCCGTCGGCATCACCCAGGAGTGCAAAAAAGTTGTCACTGGCGAGACTGCCGAACGAATAATCACCGCCCTGCAATCCGTCATCGTCACCGTCAAGCATCACGGATGTTCCGGCACGACGGATTTTGGACGGATTGATTGACAGGCGATAATTCCCATCGACAAGCGCCTGCGTGTCTCCACGCGTCATGTTGCCGCTAAAGGACAGCGACACCACCGAGTTGCCCTGCGGATTGGTTGAAAGGAACGCCGTTGTTGCGACCGCGACACTGCCCTGGCTGAGATTCACGAGTTCAAACGCATCGGCATCGACGTCTACCAATCCGTCAAATTCAAGTTCGATGTTCGTGATCTGTGATCGCTGGGTGCTGTCGGCCGCACCACCAAACGAAATTGGGCCGACCTGTGCCAAGTCAACCAACGTCAGTCGAACCTCGGTCGGGCCGACCTTCAGGTCCCAATCCGCCCCGATCGGAGGCGTCGGTAAATTAACACTCGCGAAGGAACCGACAAATGATGACGCCGTCACCAAAACATCGGTGTATCCGACAACGGGCGTGACGCCGATGGGTAAATGATAAATCAAGTCGCCCGCAACGGTTATCGCACCACTGGATTGCAGTGTGCCTTCGGAAAATTCAGTCGCCGAACCAAGAGTAACACCATTGGCCGCTTCAAGCGAAAGCATCTGGTCGCCGATGTTGAGCGCTCCTTGGATTTCGATCGTCTGCATTCCCAGAATACTTAGCGGGACGATACCGCTGAGGCTTATTTCATTAACCCGCGCGCCGTCTTGGACTTGGACGATCGCGCCGGAAAGTGTTCCGTCGGGTGATTGCAAAGTCGCGGTCGACGTCCCCGTCCCGCGGACGACCACCACGTCCGCGCCGCCGGCACCGTCCAATTGGATACCGTCGGGAAACGCGAAGAAGCCGCCTGCGGAGTAGTCGATGATAAAACTGTCGTCGCCACTGGTACCGGTAAGCTGCAACATCTGTGTGGTCGCAATCGGTTTACTCAACAGCGTCACCGAGCCGTTGGTGCTGTCAACAACATCGACGTTGGAGCCCGACTGATAGACCAATGCCAAATCAGTGGCGACGGGTAACACAAAGCTGACATCTTCGCGAATCGTCACCCGATAATCTTCGACTTCACCGTCGTCAGCCAGCCCGGTCGGCGCAAGCCCGCCGACCGAACTCAATCGGACTCGCGCGTAGGTATCTCCCAGAACCATCGTCGTGGGAACTGGGTAATTGAGTGTTTGCAACCCTGACGAAACGACTGCGTTATCCAGGATTTTTTCACTGGAATCCCATACCCCATCGGCGTTAAAGTCGATCCACGCGTCGACCTTGGCGACGTCCGCACCTTGCAATTCAATATTGACGCCGGCAACGGATTGTCCAAGTTTCAGCGTCCCAAACATCACGCCATCTTCGTCAGCCCCGTCGCCATCGGCGCCGCCAGAGGGCGACGCATCCGGTTCTCCGTCTCGCTTGGCACCCAGTCTTGGTCCGACGGCCAAGTGGGTCGCCCCGTCGTCGACTAACAGCGTGCCATAGCTTGCCGGCGCGTCGCCCAGGTCGGCAATAATGGTTTCAATCCAAACGAATCGATTGTCAAAACTCGACACGCCCAAAACGTCCAGATCACGATCCGCATCCAGGTCCGCCAGGACGACCCGCCGCACGCCTCTGACTGGGTAATCGATCACGCTTTGTCGAAAGTTTTCATTTCCGTCGTTCAAGAACACAAACATCTGGTAATCGTCACGAGACGACGTCACCAGGTCGATATCGCCATCCAAATCAACATCGCCGGCGGCGACGTCGTATGGATACGACGAGTTCATTGGGATTCGATGTTCGGTGAAGTTACCAGCGCCGTCGTTTTCGTACCATAGAATCTCGGAGTCTGTGAACGCTGCCGCTACCACATCAAAATCGCCGTCTCCATCAATGTCCACTGTTTTGACGTTGGTAGCACTGTAGGCGTCGACGCCGATCACTTTGTCGGTAAAGTTCTGGTTGCCATCGTTTTGGTGCCAGTAAATCTTGCTGTCACCGTACGACGCGCTGACTACATCCAAGTCGCCGTCACCATCAATGTCCGCGGTCGCGACACTGTAGGCCCTATACACGTTTGATGAAACGATCGCCGGCGTGAAGTTTCCATTTCCGTCATTGCTGTACCACGCGATCGTATTGTCTCGGCCGGATGCGCTCAGCAAGTCAATATCACCATCACCATCAACATCGGCGGTGGCAACATCGTTCACGCCATCGGCAGTCTGGGTCACGATGCTTTCGGTGAACCCTCCCGACCCGTCATTGCGGTGCCAGGCAATTTTATCGTCGAAATAAGATCATCCGACCACATCAAAATCACCGTCGCCGTCCAGATCGGCGACTTCGACTCCAGAAGCACCATTGGCCGAGGACGTGATGATTCGAGGCGTAAATGCCTGCGCACCGTTGTTTTCATACCAGGTCAGTTTGTCGTCATTGAAGGTCGCGCCCACGACATCAATGTCACCATCGCCGTCGATGTCACCCGTGATCACATCGTAGGGCACAAAAGGCGATGAAACGATTTCGCGTTCGGTGAACAACTCATTTCCATCATTTTCGTACCAAGCGATTTGATCGTTTCCACTCGATGCACCAAGCACGTCCAAATCACCGTCCCCGTCGACGTCCGCCACATCGATGGCGATGGCACCGTCGGCATTGGCATCGATGACGGCCTGGGTAAAGTTTTCATTGCCGTCGTTTTCGAACCAGACCAGCAAGTCGCCTCCGTAGGATGCCGCAAAGACATCTTGGTCACCGTCCTGATCGATGTCACGGACTGCAACTTTCCAGGGGTAGTCCAAGGTGACCGTGATCGCGTGCTCGGTAAAGTTTTGATTGCCATCATTTTCGTACCAGGCAATCTTGTCGTCGCTTTGAGACGCACTTAGGACGTCGATGTCGCCATCCGAATCGACATCTGCGACCGCCACATCCAGGGCTCCGTTGGCATTAGTGCTGATGACATGTTTTGTAAAAACCGCTGCACCGTTGTTCTCGTACCAGTTGATCGAATCATCGACCGTGTGGGCAGAGAACACATCTAAATCTCCGTCACCGTCAATGTCGGACACGGCAACACTTTTCGCAGCGCCGGCGGATGGGTCGATGACGTGAACCGTGTAAGGCTCGCCGCCACTGTTTTCGTACCACAAGATTTCATAGCTGAATCCGGCGCTCAAAATATCTCGGTCGCCGTCACCATCAACGTCCCCCGTCGCGATGCTCAACACACCTCGATCGTCTGGCGAAACAATGTGGGGCGTGAAGTTCTCAGATCCGTCGTTTTCATACCAGACAATGTTCTGACCGAAGTACGAAGCAGTGATCACGTCCATATCACCGTCGTTGTCATAGTCTTCGACTTTGATGTCTTCGGGATCGTCTCCCTGGTCGCTGATTAACCGGCGCGTGTATTGCTGGTTCCCGTCGTTCTCGAACCATTCAAACTTGTTCGACCCCGCGGAAGCGCTCAATACATCCAAATCACCGTCACCGTCTAAGTCAGCTGATGCAATAGCCGCGACTCCGATGGCTCCTTCGGGACTGAGTTCGTTGCCGCTGAAAAGTGGTGACATCGGTGCCGGAGGAAGGATTGTGACTTGGTAATCTTCGACTTCACCATCGGGCGCTGGTCCGGTCGGCGCTAAGCCACCAACGCTACTGATTCTGAAACGCGCGTACGTTGTTCCAACGACAGCATCACGAGGAATCTGAAACTGCAGCTTGTAATCAAAGATCCTTACGTCGACGGAGTTAAAAATCTGTTCGCCCGGGTCCGACCAGTCGCCGTCCTGGTTGAAATCGATCCAGGCATCCAACAGCACCCAAGACGGTTGGTTCGAACTGGAATCGACGTAAACCGTCACTTCGGCATCCATCGCACGGACGTGTAGCGGTCCAAACGTGACGCCGTCATCGTCAGAACCGTCGCCGTCGGCCGACGAAGTCGGTTGCCCGTCGGATTCACCGTCACGAAGGAGTCCCAATCGGTGTCCGACGGCAAGGTGGGTGGCTCCGTTATCAGCTTGAAGCGTCGGATAGGGCGCCGGAGCGTCACCAAAATCCGGTGAACCATTTTCGAACCACAGCACATTGTCACCGTACTGTGCACCGACAACGAAATCCAATTTTCCGTCACCGTTCAAATCGCCGATGTCCAATCCAGTAGCGCCGTTTGCCGAGTCATCGCTGACGATGTATTCGGTGAATCCACCGGCGCCGTCGCCCAGAAACAGCCGAATCAAATCGTCTTGCGACGAGGCCAGGATATCAATGTTTCCATCCGAATCGATATCCCGCGTCGTCACATCGAATGCGAAGGACGCGTTGGACGTCAGAACGTGCGGGGTAAAATTTTCGTTTCCATCGTTTTCGAACCACATAATCGTTTTGTCATTGCTCGATACGCTGACAATGTCGATGTCGTTATCGCCATCGGCATCAAACGACGCCACGCTGCGGGCGTTGTCCGCGGTGGAAATGATCACGTGCTCGGTAAAACTTTCGCTGCCGTCGTTCTCGTACCAGGCAATCGTATCGTCATTGCCCGATGCGACCAGCACGTCGGTGTCTCCGTCATCGTCGATATCCACCGTTGTCAAATCATTTGCGCCGTCGGCGGTGGAAGTAATCAAGTGCCGAGTGAATACCTGACTTCCATCATTTTCGAACCAAACGACTGCATCAGCCAGGAAAGCAGTACTCAGAACATCTAAATCGCCGTCATCATCAAGATCCGCCGTCACAACCCGCGAAGCATTCGTTTCCACCGAACTGATCACGTGGGCAGTAAAACTTTCGCTTCCGTTGTTTTCAAACCAGCGAATGCTGTGATCGTTTCTGGAAGCACTCAAGACATCGGTGTCGCCGTCACCATCAACGTCCGCGATCGAAACGCTTTGCGCCCAATCGATATTCGCCGCGATGACTTTTTCCGTAAAGCCGCCGCTGCCATCATTGTCATACCATCGAATCGAATCATCTCGATACGATGCACTGACGACATCTTGATCACCATCACCATCGACATCACCGATCGCGACTTCCATCGGTCCGTCTACCGTTCCCGTGCTGACCAGGTGTTCGACGAACACCGTCCCGGTCACAGGTAGTGGGATCGCGACGTCACCCAAATCCGATGCCAACAATCGGCGGTCTTCCAACCGCTCGGCGCGGAGACCAAAAGTAAATTGTCCGGCTATCGAACGTCTGAGCGTCGAACGTCTAGCGGTCCGACGTCGGAGGTTTCTAACCGATGCAGAAAGTGATCGGGCCATCGAATATCGCGATCAAAGTGGCGATGAGAGAAGCGAAGCAGTCAGTGATTATTAGCGTCTCGATTGTAATTCAATTCGCCTGCAACGTGTAGGAAACGTCCAACCTCAATCGAATCGCTGACGGCACGCAGGCTGGCCGGCTGGCCGCGACCAGAAGGGGGGCACTGCCGAACGTCACGGGATTCGGCGAAAAGAGAGTCAGCAATCGTTGGACAATCGTATTTCGTTGCAGCTTGGTTTCGAGTAGCCGTACTCGTCGTCAAGAGTTTCGCTCGGAACCAGGAGTCGTCGAAAGTCTTGACGATTTCCACTACGGCTGGAATCCTAATTCTTAATTGTGATGGAGGACCAATCCCATGCGTCCATTTGGGACAGACCCTGGTTTTCCGCAGCCGACGTTATGTCGTCGCCGACCAACTTTCCAGACCGCTTCCATTGTCGAACCAGACACTCCGACCAATTTCATCGGTCTTGAAACCCAGTGCTTTCGGACGGCGCGCGTTGGCCATCACCGCAACATCGTAAAGCTCGTCAATCAGCCCGCCTTCGATGCGAATCCAATGCGCCACATCGCCCGATCGAAGATCAATCACTTGAATGCCGCAACGGGGGACTGCGTCTCGACTGGCAAGTTCCTGATCCAACGGCAAACCACGGAACGATGGTTCATCAGCGCGGGGCCGCGACAGACCGATGATCGCGTAGTCGCCGACCAGCGCAAGTCCACGCGCATAGCCGGGACAAAATGCGACCCTCTCGAACCGTCTTGACGGCAAATCAACAAAGCCGAAATAACCGTTGCCGGAATCGAGCAACCAAAGTCGTCCGCGATACCAGCGTGGTGAATGGGGCATCGACAATCCTTTTGCAACGACTTCATTGGATTCCACATCGATCACCACGCCGCCGCCGTCGCGGCGGTCTCTCCATCCATCAATGACGTCGGATTGGCTGCACGCGGTGACATACTTTGGCACGCCGTTGTCCATTGCCAGCCCATTTAAATGACAGCGGTCTTCGGCGGCAAGTTTCGAAATGAATGGCGGCCGCCAGATCGGCCGAAAGCTCTGTCGCACCGACAGCTTTGCGATGCAATTGAAAAGCGTGCTGATGAACACAGGCTCTCCGTCGGCATCAACGTTGGTGTCATGAATATCAATGTCGCCGGTCGTGTAGCCGACCTGCGGAACAAACAGCCGATCGAATTCGCCTTCCGGCTCCGTAAGCATGTTTTCCAGCCGCCACATTTGGTAGCGCGTACTCATCCAGATTGTTTGCGAGTCCGTCCACAATCCCATACAACGATTGAACGTCCGCTCAAACACCGCCAAACCGCCGTCAGTCTTTGTACCGATCAATAGCAGCTTGCCCGCCTGGTAGGTCGAGATTGCCAGACTGATCTGTTCCGTCGTCAACCAACCCGTAAGTTCTCGCGAACCGATGATGTTTAACATGCCCGGATCATTCCGATTCAAATTCACTTGAAAACCGCTGGACGACTTCGCGCCGTAGCCGCGAAATGTCATTAAAATCTGTCACGTCATCGGGTTTCAAGAACAGTTTTTCACTGGCAGGATCGTTCGAGTCACAAACATAGAACCATGTCGGTGTCGAAATCGCGTGACTCGCGCGATCGGAATCGGTGTGGACCAGAGGCTGAAATGGTTCTTGGGTCTTGCACCAATCATTTGGCGAAACCAACTCGCACCGTCCTGAACCGCCATCGGCCAATCGTTCCAAAAAATACGGCAATTGGGATGCCGACTCCATCGATGGAACGCGTAACGGCCCGCCCGACGAAACCAGCAACGGTAATCGGATGTCCGGGCTTCGTAGTGGTCCGACATGATGACCGACCCAGCCATTTTCACCGAGCGAGAATCCGCTTGCCCCGGCGATTATGATTGCTGGTCTTCGCCCGGACACTGACCCCAACATCGTTTCGATCATTTGGTCGATCAATCGAACTTGCGCGGCATAGCGGTTCATCCAAAGAAATAAACGATCGGGATCGTCATCGTTTGACACCTGATACGCCGGCGGGTCGGTCGTTGCTGGCAAGCGAATCGATTCGGGCTTTTCAGCCAAACCTTCAATTTCGCCGTCTTCGACAGGTTCCGTGTTCTCGTCAATGACTTGTTCATCAACTTGCGGCGCATCCCAGTGGTCACGCAGCACACCGCTGTGAATCCATAACAATCGGGTCTTGGGCTGAACCGCGTCGATCGCCGCCGCAAAGGTCTGCGCGACTGCCGAGTCGTGGATAGATTCCGCGGGCAGCCTTTTTAGCGTCGGTTTCAACACCATCGATGTGGCAAAGCCGAACGTCGAATCGGGAATTGAAAGCTTTGGGTCGTCCGTCACAAAGACAGCACCGCCGGATTCCGAATGTCGCCGAATCGTCGCGTGGGAATCATTCAACCATTGCGTAATAAGCCCGCCGCAGCGATCGACCGGACTCGTCCACCGGTCCCATACGATTCCACCGGCAGCAATCGAATCGATCGTCGGTGTGTCGTTCCAGGAACACCCGTAGCACCCCAGCGGCGATGTCGCCAATCCTTCCAGGGTAATGAGAATCGTAATCGGTGATCGAAGCGAAATCTTAGGCACAGAAAATTTCAGAGTGATGACTTTCGTGGTGGCAGGATGAAGCGTAGCAACCGACGCAAGAATCGCAAATACGATGTCCGATGCCCCTGCGGTCCCATCGTTCACCCGACAAACTCGTCATGTCCCGCAAATCTGGTATCAGCGGGAATCACTGGGATCGCGATGGACTGCCGCGAGCGGCCGAATCCGCACGTGCATCGTAGGCTTTTTTAGATCTGGTCGGAAAGCGGTTGTCCGTCCCCATTTGCGTGAAGCCTCGAAAAGGCCGCTTCACGGCGAATGAAATCAGGCACGAATCGGACACCGATTTTCGCCATTGTCTTCGCTGTTGTTGAAACACGCGGTTCCATGGTGATTTTCACCGCCCGAGGTTGAATTCGCCGTAAACATTCTCCCGCATTCCAAAACGATTACGTTCATGGATCCTTCCCTGCCAACTACCTCATCAAGTCTGCCGATCACTCCGGTCGTGATCGTTCCCAAAACGGCGCCGTCGTCACCGGTCCCACACGACGCATCGCCTGCAGAATTGCCGGCGCTGCAGCGGCGAGATGTCTGGGATGTTCCGTTCGATTGTGTAACGCTGCGCGAAGCAGTGGACCGAATCGAACAGTTGGTCGATCGTAATGTCCCCAGCTACGTCATCACTGCAAATCTGAACTACGTCATGCTGCATCACCAGCAGTCTGACATTCCTGAAATCACACGACGAGCAGACTTGATCCTGGCCGACGGCCAACCGATCGTTTGGCGCAGCAAACTCGGCACGCCGGGATTACCGGAGCGTGTTGCCGGAAGCGAAATGATCTTCGATCTGGCACAGCGTGCTAGCCAACGACGGTGGGGCATCTATTTCTTAGGTGGCCAACCCGGCGTCGCCGAGCAGTGTGCAAAACGTTTGGTACGTGAATATCCCGGCATGCGGATCGCGGGAATCGAATCACCACCATTCCGTCCGCTTACTCGGCAAGAACAAGACGAGCAAGACCAGCGGATTCGCGAATCAAACGCACAGATTCTTCTGGTCGCATTCGGCCAACCCAAGGGCGAACGTTGGATTCACGAGAACTACCGACGTTTGGGCATACCGGTCAGCATTCAACTCGGGGCCTCGTTTGACTTTATCGCCGGCACGGCCAAACGGGCGCCCGAGATCTGGCAGAAACTGGGCGCCGAATGGGCTTATCGAATGTGCAGCGATCCCCAACGATTGATCCCGCGTTATTGGGGAAA
>JAGQPO010000265.1 GCA_020426665.1 Planctomycetales bacterium | reverse complement strand
TCGATCCGGGGAACTTCCGCGAGCCGAGCTGAAAGTATTCCGGTTGCAACACGTCGATGTGATCGATCTTTGGAACACGGTGAATGAACTTTTTGCCGAAATTCGACTAGACCTTGTTGCAGATGGACGCACGAATTCTCTGATATTACTGGCCGATGGCGGGCATACAAACAGGGTCGCCGAACTGCTCATGGCTCTGGACGTGCCGGGCGCAACCCAACCGACAGACGAGCCTGCGACGGCAACGGGTTCCGGGCCGCCGATACAGGCATTCGACGGCTATCTGGACCCTGTGGGTGGGGGCAGGTTCCGGGTCGACAACGCAGGGAACGAGAAGCTCTTTAGCTTTTACGTCGGCATTGCACCAGACGGTGAAACCGCCGACCAGCTTCGCAAAAAGTACAACGACCTGGAACAAAAGGCCCGCGGAATTGCCGAACAACTTCGAACCGCGCGGTCGGATCGATCCGCTATGGAACAACGGAACAAGCAGTTACACGATGCCGTTCGCCAAGCGTTTAATGCGAGACAACAACTGCAGCGCGCCGAACTGGCCGAGTTTGCAGGGCGGTTGAAGAATATTCACCAGTCCATCGATATGCGCGACAGGATCAGCCGGCAGATTATCGAGCGTCGCATCGACGAACTTTTGGATCCGAATTTAGAATGGGCGACACCGGGCAATGAGACTGCGAGCGGCAATGACACTGCGAGCGGCAATGACACTGAAGAAACTCTTGGCGTCCACATCATTGGACCACGCGGCGAGAATGGGATGGTCAGGATTGCGTTCCAACCCAGTCCCCATAGCAGTTTTGATCTACTGCACGAAGGGCAGCGTGTGATTGTGTCGCAGACTCTCGCACCAACCACACCTGGATACGATTATACGCCCATCATTGCCGACGAATGTACATTGCTGGAATTTGGGGCCGATCGATCGCACGGTGCGTCGAACCAACCCGCCATACTGCTGGTCCGGAAAAGCGATGCCGAAAATCTAATCAAAGCGGCAAAGGTTGGGGCTCTGGAAATACATCCCGCGAAATCGAGTACCAAAGTAGACCGCAATCAATAGCCTGTGGAGAAACACCTCACCAAACGAAAGTTTGCGTGAAGGCCATTTTGCAACCACCATTGCCCAGTCGGCAGGTTTGACGTATCGACACGCCCAGTCACTAGCTTGTTCGCCAACGGCGAAATACATCGATAGCCTGGAGTGGGTCCGGAAAAGTGCTAGCGAATGTGACGCTGTGCGACGCGGGGCAGAAAGATGACTTTGCTTCCTGCCGGGCAAGCCGGCCAGGGGCACCGAGAATCGGACGCAGTTTTTCTAACTGCAAAACACTCGCTCATGTCGGACAAGCCGACATGGGGCGGTGGATTTCTTGACGCACTTTACCGATTGCCAAGCATACGTTTGCGTCAGCCAAGTCGACGTGGGACACTGATCAATCACGTTCCTTGGGAAATGCCAATCGATGAACCAGAGCGTCACGTTAGGTGCCGATTACGGCTTCCCATCAGGAATCGGCGCTTTGGTCATCAGGTATGCGACCAGATTGACGATCTCGGTCTCGGTTAACTGTGACGTGATGCCATCGGGCATCAACGAAACGTCCGTTGCCTTTCGTTGGGCGATCATCGATTTGTCAAACTGTTCGGCGCGCTGTTGGGTTTGCAACGAGATCGTGTTTTCGTTTTCAGTGGTGACGACGCCTGAAAGCACGCGACCGTCCTCTAGCAAAAACACGGTCATGCGATACGCCGCCGGAACCACGGAACTGGGGTCGATCATGTTGCCCAACAAGTAATCCAAATTGTGTCGGTCGCTGCCGGTCAGATTGGGCCCGACCGGATGGCCATCACCGTACAGTTGGTGGCACGTGGCGCATTGCTTCATGAATGTCGCTTTCCCCGCGAATTCGTCGGCATCGGCAATGCGTTCAGTTGTCAAAACACTCTTCCACTTTGCCAGTTCCAGTTTCTTGGCTTCGGGTGTCTCGCGAATGTTACCCCACAGTTCACGCAATCGTTTGCTTAGCGTCTCGTCGCCATGGCTATCGATCTGGCGGGCCTGATAGGGCGAAATCGCGTCGACGGGAATGCTGCCCGATTCGACGGCGTCCAGCAAATCAAAGGCGAGTTTTTTTCGTGCAACCAACGAATCGATTGCGGCGGTACGATCGACGATGGAGCGTTTCCATCGATTGATCAAGCGAACCGAGACACCCGGCGCCTCGTAGTGCGCCAGGGCGCGAACGACTTCACCGGCGATGACTTTGTCGTTCACGGCTTCGAAAAGCTTTGGCAACAGATCATCACTCGGTTGACGCATCAAACTGTTCAACGCCGCCCGACGACTGGCGGCATCGGCGTCTTGATCAAAGGCTAACGCGACGACGGCTTCGCGTGCCCGACCGTCGCCAAAGACCAGTGAGAGTTCTTGGACCATACTCCTTTCTTCCGCCGCGCCGTCGCGGGAAACCGCAGCGACGACCGAATCCCAGTTCGAAGGTGCATCGGCCCGGGCGCGCCCGCGAAGCCCATCGCCGATTCCCCGCAGCACGTTGCCGCGGACGGAGGTCGACTCGGTTGCCACTGCCGCCGCCAGCAATCGTTCAACGGCGGTCGGATTCTGGTCCAGCGATTCGCCCAGTCGTCGCGAGATCAGTTCAGCAATTCTTGGGATTTGAGTCGTGATCGACAACGCCACCGCTTCATCGGGGTGACTAACAACGGCCTGTTCAATGCCGTACCAAATCATCAGCGGTTGCTGGCGATCGTGGGCGTCTTCGCCGCGTCGGCAAAGTGCCGCAGCGACCTCGATCCGGCGGTTCATGGGTATACGCTGGAGTCCGGCGGCAACTTCGACCCGAACCATACCCGACGAGTCCGTGGCTGCAATGTTGATCAACTTGTCACGCGTTGACGGAACATCGGCAAAGTCTTCGCACAAGAACCGTACACCCATCGCCCGTTTCGCTTCATCGGGTGAAGCGAGCAACGCGGAAATGTTGTCCGATCCAAAGCCACCGTTTGAACGATCGGTCAGCCATTTGGCGTGAGGCGGATGAGGATCGTTTTTCTGTTCGCCCTCGTAGATGACGCGATAGATTCGGCCGCTGGTGCGATGCAGGCCCGTGTTGTCGTGGCATTCGCCGGTGTCCGACCAGTCATTGATCCACATTTGTCCGTCGGGGCCGGCGATCACGTCAAGTCCGCGAAAGAACGGATCTTTCATCAACATAAAATCGTTGGCGTGACGGGCGACATAGCCGCATCCGTCGCGTTCCAGAGTGTCCCGGTTGATTCGGCGTCCGTGCAAGTTGCATGTGAACAGGCTGCCCCGGTATTCGTCCGGCCAAACGCCACTGTTGTAGATCATGCATCCCATGTGGGCGTGCCCGCCGCCAAGCGCCGACGTGCTGTCACTCATGCCTTCGCGAATCGTATTCCAGCTTTCGCTACCGGTGTCCCAATGATAATGATCGGCGGTGTGCGTGATCTCTTCATAAACGTGGGGGTTCAAGGGTGTGCCGTACATGCGTTGGTAATAGGCGCCCGGAATCGCGTGCCACAAGTGGCCGATGACCGTGTTGGTGTAAAACAATTGTCCGTCGGCATTCCAATCCATTCCCCACGGATTGGTTCCGCCGTTACAGAACACTTCAAAGGTTTTTCGCGTCGGGTGGTAACGCCAGATCGCGGTGTTGACCAGTGTTCGTTGGCTTTCCGGCGTGCCGGGGCGACCGACATTTGAAACCGATAAGATTCCGTGTCGTCCGTACAGCCAACCGTCCGGGCCAACTTTTAATCCGTTTGCCACGTTGTGGCTGACCGTGTCGACCTCGAATCCGTCCAACACGACTTCTGGTTCCGTATCGGGAATATCGTCGCCGTTGGCGTCCGGGATAAACAACAGCTGCGGCGGACAAAGTGCAAACACACCGCCGTCCACATTGGCGACACTCGTCAAGTGAACTGCTTTGTCCCAAAACACGTTCCGCTTGTCGGCGTGTCCGTCTCCATCGGTGTCTTCAAGGATTTTGATCGTGTCGCGGCCCTCGCCCTCGGCAGCCGGGATCGGATACTCGACGCTGCTGCTGACCCACATTCGCCCCCTGGAATCGAATGCCATGTTCATCGGTTTGGCAATGTCCGGTTCGGCGGCAACCAGTTGCACTTCAAAACCGACAGGGACGACAAATGTATCTCGTTCGGATTCGGGTGTTAGCGGCTCGGTGGTTCGGATGGTGGTTTTAAATTCATCACTACCGACGACGTGCAACGGCTGCGATGACGGCTTGGGGTCGGGTTCGTTTCTGCCGGTGTTCAGCATCACGAACGTGCCCAGCTTGTTTCCGACGACGATGTCGACATGTCCGTTGCCATCGATATCAGCGGTGGTCAACTGGGTACCAACGCCGACTCGGTCATGAATCAAATGCGGGTGGAAGTCTACTCCATAGTCCGACCGAACCGTTCGAAACCAGTACAACACGGGCAATTCGGACGCCCCGGGATCGTTACCGCCGTGTGCCCAGAACCGCTTGCCGGTCACGATATCTTTGACGCCGTCTCCGTCGATGTCTTCCAATGCAACGGCGTGCATTTGCGAGATCGCAAGTCCGTACGGGTTCTCAGACGTAGTGTTACCCAAAATCGGATGCTCAACAAACAGCAACTCGTCGCCTTCACCGCGTCGTTCAAACCACGACAGGCCATACCCGTGTGCATTTTTTACCGACAGCACGTCATTGTCACCGTCGCCGTCAAAGTCATAGGCGAACATCTGTGATCCGCCGGATTGGGCAAATGGGTGGGCGTGAAATTGAAACAGCTTGTCCGGCGTATCAGACTGTTTCCACCATCCATCTTTCTCCAACAAGTCTGCCTTGCCGTCCCCGTCGACGTCGCCGACACCAAGCCCATGAGTGAAACGTCCATACCCTCGGTTCTCGCTGACCGCCGTGAAGTGCCAGGGCGCGGTCGGATTATCAGCCGCCGGCTGCGCGTACCCGTATTGTCCTTGGTGAATACAAACCAACTCCTCGATACCGTCTCCGGTCATGTCGGCAAAAGTCGGCGATTCGTTATCGACACTGGATAACGCTTGATGCACTTTCCATGTGGCGGTTTTAACATCGACGCCGGGGTTCTCGTGCCAAATTCCTGCGTTGCCCGGCATCGGAACTGAAAAGATATCGACGTGCCCGTCCCCGTTGAAGTCGCGGGCAAAGGCAAAGAAATGTTCTGAGTAACCTTTGATCGTGTAATCTTTGACTTCGGCGTAGGTGTATCGGTCGCTAAAATTCGGGCCGGCATACCAGTACGGACCGGAAATCACATCCTGGTTTCCGTCTCCGTCAATGTCGGCAACATCGGCGCCTTCGCTGTGGAACACCTCGCTGAGCGCGAGCGTTTCAAATCGATTCACCGGCGATTGCGAAAACACGGTTTGCGTGGCACTGCAGAGCACCAGTACGGCCAAAACGTTCAAGAACTTCATTCGAGATCTGAATCTGGAAGGAGGGTCAGGTGGGGAGATCGGCAACGGATCTGTTTGGATGATAACCACAAATCGGGGCTTTTGCTTCCAGGGAACCAAAAACGTGGCGATCTCGCCGCAATTATCGCGGCCTGAAAAGGTTATCATGTCGGGTCGGATCGTGACCACCAACTTGGTTCTTGCGTTTGACGGCAGCAACCATTCGGAGGCACTGTTTTGGGTTTGACTCATTCTGCGAGGCGATTGATTGTGTCACGAAAGTCAAATTGGGTTGCCGTTTTGCTGTTTTTGCTGTTGCCCCTGTGTCAATGGCCACTCGACCGTGCCCTGATCGCAGCCGAAGGATTACAGCGTTATCTGTACGTCGCGTCGCCGGGGATTCGAAACTACCTGGAATATGGCGGCCACGGTGTCATGGTTTTTGATATTGACCACGATCATCAGTTTGTTCGACGCATTTCATTGGACGGATACGGCGTAGATGAGAATGGTAAACCGCTCAACGTCAAAGGGATCTGCGGCAGTGCCGCCACCCATCGGCTCTATGTCAGCACGATCCGTCAATTGATCTGTATCGATTTGCTGTCCGACAAAGTCCTTTGGCAAAAAGAGTACCCGCTGGGCTGTGACCGTATGTCGATTTCTGCGGACGGCAAGACGATCTATCAACCCTCCTTCGAAAAGGACCGTTGGTACGTTTTGAATGCGGATGACGGTTCAGTGATCTCCGAAATCGTTCCCGACAGCCGCGCCCACAACACTGTCTATGCCGTCGACGGCAGCGAAGTTTATATGGCGGGTTTGGGCAGTCCACTGTTGACGGTCAGCGATGCCATGACCCATCATGTCACACGAACCATTGGCCCATTCAGCGAATCGATTCGCCCATTTACAGTCAACGGCGATTCGTCTTTGATATTCGCCAATGTGAACGATCTGCTGGGGTTCGAAGTTGGCGATCTTAAGACGGGGAAGATGATTCATCGCGTCGAAGTGACCGGAGTTCCGCGCGGTAAACCATTGCGACACGGCTGTCCCAGTCACGGTATCGGCATGACACCCGACGAAAGTCAAATCTGGGTGTCGGACGGTTTCAATTCAACCCTGCATCTATTTGATTCCACCGTGATGCCGCCTCGACTGACCAAGAGCATTCAATTGCGCGGCCAACCCGGCTGGGTCACTTTCAGTATCGATGGCACGATCGGCTGGCCATCGACCGGCCAGGCGATTGACACGAAAACACACCAGATCATCGCATCACTCACGGACGAAGAAGGTCGCGCCGTCGAAAGCGAAAAGGTTCTTGAAGTTGACTTTCGCAACGGATCGGTCGTCGCAGTGGGCGACCAATTCGGGCGTGGACAAGGACGTTCTCTCTAGCCGCTGGTCAACGCGCTTGCCCGTTTTTCTTTGACTCGCAATTCCAATTGACCGTTTCTATGATCAGTATTTCCGCCAGTCTGGTCGGACGAATTGCCGGACCGATAGCGTTTGGCTTGATTTTGCTTTTTGTTCATCCCGAAGGCATGACACCCGAAGCGAACGGGGTGCTCGCGGCCACGGCGTGGATCGCGATCTGGTGGGTGACCGAAGCAATTCCAATTGCCGCGACCGCGCTGTTGCCGATCGTGCTGTTTCCGTTAACGGGCGCCGTGGATCTGCAATCGACGACCGTCCAATATGGGCATCGATACATCTTCCTCTATATCGGAGGTTTTTTGATCGCGATCGCGATCGAAAAATGGGGCCTGCACCGCCGTATTGCACTCAACATTATTCGTTTGATTGGAACCAATATCACAAGCATCATCCTGGGATTCATGATCGCAACCGCAGGTTTGTCCATGTGGATTTCCAACACCGCGACGGCCGTGATGATGTTGCCTATCGGGATGGCAATCGTCGCCCAATTGCGTGACAACCCGAAAACGCAAGCCGACGAGAATCAAGTGTTCGGCAAAGCGCTCATGCTGGCGATCGCGTACAGCGCATCGATCGGCGGCATGGCAACGCTGGTCGGGACGCCGCCCAATCTGGTTTTGGCCGGTGTCATTCAAGAAACCTATGGGATCGAGATCAGTTTCTTTCAGTGGTTCAAATTTGGGCTGCCGATTTCTCTGATCCTGTTGGCGCTGTGCTGGGTATACCTTACCCAAGTGGCGTTCCGGTTTCGTCAAAAGAGCTTCCCGGGCGGACGCGAGGAAATCCAACAGCAATTGGACGCATTGAAAGGTTTTTCGTGGGAAGAACAACTCTTGCTGGGCGTTTTCTTGTTGACGGCGTGCGCCTGGATATTCCGCGATTTTGTGCAAAAACAACTCGGACTGTTTCTGCTGGTCGATGACACCATCATCGCGATGATCGGAGGGTTGTGCTTGTTCCTGCTACCCAGCCGAAGGTCATTGGAGAACGGTAAACGCGAGGCATTGTTGACTTGGGAAGACACAACTCATTTACCATGGGGAATCGTCCTGCTGTTCGGTGGCGGCATGGCGTTGGCCCAAGGTTTCCAGTCAACCAAACTGGCCGAATGGATCGGGTCGCAGATGACGCTGCTGGAATCGGTTTCGTTGGTCTTGTTGGTATTAATCCTGATCGCGGCTGTTAATTTTCTTACCGAAATCACATCGAACCTGGCAACCACGTCAATGTTGATGCCGGTGTTGACATCGATGGCATTATCGATGAACGTTCATCCGTTCCTGTTGATGGTCGGTGCCACCGTCGCGGCGTCGTGTGCGTTTATGCTGCCGGTCGCGACGCCGCCCAACGCCGTTGTCTTTGGCTCCGGATGCCTGAGAATCCCCGACATGGCGCGCACTGGGTTTTGGATGAACGTGATTTCGATTCTAGTGGTGACGTTGTTCGTCTATGCGGTGCTGCCGATCGTCTGGGGAATCGAAATCGAAACGTTCCCCGACGCGTTGCGGCCGGCGCCCGACACTTCACCATGATATTGGGTACTCCCTCAAGGGATACCGGCGGATCAGGATACCTTCTCTGTTCGATGCCCGACGGTGCCGCCTCCAGCTTGGACTTAATCGCTTACGAGGGTTGCCGGGCTTGACCGGTGCGACTTGGGCAGTGATAGCGGTTTCGCTTTCTTGATCGCTTCGATTTCAGCGCCAATCACGTGTTCTTCGTTTCTGCAATCGAGCATCATTACAACTTAGTTCGCACTGTTCGCATCACCATCACACGTTAGCGTGACACAACGCTTGACGGCTTCGGGCGAGATGCGTGTAAATTAGATATTGGGTGCACCATACGAATCTCCGCCTCCATTTAAATGAGCCCTGGCAGGACTGCGGGCGATACAAATATGAATTTTTCGTAAAAACGGTGATGCCCTTCCGTTTCGGTATCCGTTCTGCCCTGATGGCATAACGGATGATTTGAACGTGCACAGCTCCATGCGGAGACTAATTTCGTGAACTCGTTACCAACTGCTGACCGCGCCGCCCCGTGGGGGGCTGACTCGTCCAGTTCTACTTGGGGTGATGACACTCGTGAATTGATCGAACTATTGGTTGAACTGCGGGCCAGGATGAATCAAGTCGAACAATCACACGCGAGCCGACTGGAGGGACTTCCGGCAGAACGTAAGGCGAGCGCACGGAATCTTTTGCAGTACGTGTCGTTGCGCCAACAGGATTTGAGGACGCTGCAAAATGAGCTGGCACGTCGGGGGCTGTCCTCGTTGGGGCGTTGCGAAGCGAATGTGCATGCGACCCTGAATGCAGTTATCGAGGTTCTGAGCCGACTTTGCGGAGTAACGCCACCACCTAAATCCGATGCGGAAATCGATTTCGATCGCAGCCGTCAGATTCTGGGTCACTCAATGGCCGCCCTCTTCGGGCCGCGACCCGCGGTCGGCGGTGCCCATATCATGGTGACAATGCCAAGCGAAGCAGCGACGGACCGCGAACTCGTGCGCGACTTGGTCGCACAGGGGATGGATTGCATGCGTGTCAATTGTGCACACGATGACGCAGATTCCTGGAAAAAGATGGTCGATAATCTGCGGTGGGCCTGCGCAGACCAGGGACGCGAGTGCAGAGTCCTGATGGACCTGTCCGGCCCCAAGCTGCGGACGGGACCCATTGAAGGCGGACCTGCGGTGCTAAAATGGCGTCCCGAACGGGACGCCTTTGGGCGAGTGATCGCGCCGGCAAGAATCTGGTTGACTGATGCATCGTCGCCGAGTCGATCGCCTTTGCCGGCCGACGCGACCCTGCCGGTGATTGCGCCGTGGCTGTCAAACGTTTGCCAGGGCGACGAGATTCGATTTCTGGATGCGCGAGGTCGTTCGCGTCGACTGCGAATCATCGAAACCGGCGCTCAAGGCTGTTGGGGCGAAGCCGATCAGACAAGCTATGTCACGTCTGTTACGGAACTCATTTTCCAGTCGCAACAGGGCGTGGCACAAGGTCAATCCGGGCGTGTTGGAACGCTGATGCCGCCAGACCAGCACATCGTTCTTCGCCGTGGTGATCATTTGTTGCTGGGTGATGACTGTACCGTGGGCTCCCCTGCAAAATACGACGAACACGGTCAAGTCCTTCGCAATCCGACGATCGGATGCACTCTGCCGTCCGTCTTCAGCGACGTGAAACGGGGAGACCGGATTTTGTTTGATGACGGCAAGATCACCACGCGTGTCGTGAAAGTCGAACCGAATCACGTGCAACTGGAAGTAATCGACGCAGGGCCCAATGGCACCAAGTTGCGTGCGGACAAAGGGATCAACCTGCCGGACACCCGTTTGCACCTTGACGCATTAACGGCGAAGGACATCGAGGATCTCCAGTTCGTCGTCAAGTATGCCGATATGGTCGGCTATTCGTTTGTGCGTCGCGCTGACGACGTTGAGCGGTTGCAAGCTGAACTCGCCAGACTCGGTCGACCGGAATTGCCAATCGTGTTGAAGATCGAAAACCGCCAGTCGTTCGAACATCTACCGTCTTTACTGCTCTCTGCAATGCGAAGCCCATCTAGTGGCGTGATGATCGCTCGGGGCGACCTTGCCGTGGAACTCGGCTGGCAACGATTGGCGGAAGTGCAAGAAGAAATCTTGTGGATGTGCGAAGCGGCCCATATGCCTGTCATCTGGGCCACCCAGGTGCTGGAGAGCCTGACAAAGACCGGAATCCCTTCTCGTGCCGAAATCACCGACGCCGCAATGGGAGTCCGTGCGGAATGTGTGATGCTGAACAAAGGCCCGCACATTCTTGACGCCATGCGAGTTCTTAGTGACATTCTGCGCCGAATGCAGGATCCTCAAATCAAGAAACGCCCACTACTCCGCCGGTTACGTCTTGCCGACGACCTGATGCCACTGGCAAACAACGGTGATCTTCCTGGTCCACTCTAAATCAACATCGGAAAGCACGGCTCGACCGCAGAATCTGCGGGTACTCCCTGGCCTGCGACCGCGATTTATCCAGATTTTTTAAGGACACTGCTTGCTGGTCGCCACCGAACCAACCCATAAACTGTCAATCCACATTGTGTTGCTAGCCCGTCTGCAAAACACGTAGTCGAGTCTCTCCGAGACTCGAAAAACGCTACATCGCCGGCTTAGCGATTTTTTTGGCGTGCCCGAATTAGCTTGAGGATGCAGTTTCTTACAACTTCAATGGAAGCTAAAATCCGTCTCGCCGCTCCGGATTTTCGTTGGTTTTCGACGTCGATTGCGAACCTGATTCCGTGATTTTTAACAACGAAGGCTTTTTGCGACCTGATGATTATTGCGACACTTGCAGATGCTGCGCGATATCGTGCATTACATCCACGGTTCTCTGATGCGTTTCAATTCTTGAACCAGGCTGATGGCGCCGCATTGGATGAAGGTCGCGTGGAAATTGACGGTGACGACTTGTTCGCGATTGCCTGGCAAGGGGCGGGGAAAGGCCAGGCAGACGCATCACTTGAATTCCATCGCAAGTACATCGACATCCAGTATGTAATCCATGGTTTTGATGTGGTGGGTTGGCGTGCCATCGACGCATGCCAACGTGTCAAGCTGCCCTACGATGAATCAACCGACGTCGGTTTCTATTTCGAACAACCCCACTCGTGGTGCCGAATCCCAGCCAAGTCGCTCGTCATTCTGTTTCCCGAAGACGCCCACGCCCCGTTGGCAACAACGACCACGCTGAAGAAGATCGTCGTAAAAGTGAAACAATAGCCCCAGCGGGATCATGCGATTGCTTTGTGCAAGTTCCTGAACATTCGCATCCATCGATCCCGTTAAATCCAAAATCCAAAATCCAAAATCCAAAATCCAAAATCTGAAATCTGAAATCTGAAATTTGAAACTTGAAACTTGGAACTTGGAACTTGGAACTTGGAACTTGGAACTTGGAACTTGGAACCTGGAACCTGGAACCTGGAACTTTCAAGTCGCGTTAGCCATCGCTTCTAACTGAACCGTCGCCCTGCCTTGCTCTTTCTCTAAATATCCGCGT
>JAGQPO010000264.1 GCA_020426665.1 Planctomycetales bacterium | reverse complement strand
GGGTTAGCCGCGACTTGTACGACGGACTGGAAGTCCGCCAGAAACCGACATTTGTCGACGGAATGGAAGTCCGTCGAACAAGTCGCGCGTACCCTAAAATCAAAGGTTGACCAAGCACTAGTTGCCACTTCTTTCATTTGCGGCTCGGTTTTGTCCGGTGGAAGCGATCGATTTGCGCATCTCCGTGTCCGCACTGACGTTTTGCAGTTTGTAGTAATCCAGAATGTGCAGCCGTCCGGTGCGGAATGCTTCACTCATTGCCAGCGGCACGGACGCCTGGGCCATCACCAATTCGGCGCGGCTTTCTTCAATCTTGGCTTCCATCTGCTTTTCCTCCGCGGCAGCCGACGCGCGTTTTCCTTCGGCACGTGCGCGGGCGACCTGGGTATCCGCTTCCGCCTGGTCGGCCATCAACCGGGCACCGATGTTGGCGCCAACGTCAATGTCCGCAATGTCGATTGAAACGATTTCAAACGCGGTTTGCGAGTCGAGGCGTTTGGCGAGTACCGCCTTGCTGATGACATCGGGATTCTCAAGAACCGCCGCGTGCGACGCCGCGCTGCCGATCGCGCTGACGATACCTTCCCCGACGCGGGCGATAATGGTTTCCTCTGTCGCACCACCGATCAGCTGTTGCAAGTTTGCCCGTACCGTTACTCTCGCGCGAACCTTTAATTGAATGCCGTCCTTCGCAACGGCATCAAGTGAGGGCTTAACGGAACCTCGGGGCGGGCAATCAATGACCTTAGGATAGACGCTGGTTTTTACCGATTCTAAAACGTCACGGCCGGCCAAGTCGATTGCCGCGGCTTCGCGAAACGTCAACGAAATTGTCTTGGCCTTCTTTGCCGCGATGACGGCACGAACAACTTGTTGCACGTTACCGCCGGCCAAGTAGTGGGCCTCCAACGCTTCGCTAGTCATCGCCGGATCGTCCAAACCGGCCTGAACCGCCATGATCTTGCTGCGGACGATCGATCGTGCGTTGACCTTGCGAAACGTCATACCGATCAAAT
Source organism: Planctomycetales bacterium (assembly GCA_020426665.1). GTDB lineage: Bacteria > Planctomycetota > Planctomycetia > Pirellulales > Pirellulaceae > Stieleria. Next base: position 4,006 of record JAGQPO010000264.1, on the reverse strand, counting down.
CGCCGAATCCGATTCGGGCACCGGTTAACCACGACTGGACCCATAAGCCGAAGTAGTTGGCGAATACAAAAAACGCAACCAACAACACGCCGATCAATATCAATGCACCGACAAGTGCCGGCACGGTTAAATCTTGTGCGTCAAAGGCGAAAAGTCCAAGTGACGTTACGGCGAGAGCCGAAGAAAGCGACGACCCGAAAATCATAGTATTGCGTCCTGTCCGTGCGTATCGAGTTCAGCCAACCAAGTTTCTGTCGGTGATACGCGGCCCGTCTTGCATTGACAGCTACAAATCGCGACCCCAGCGCTGTGTTCCAATTCGATTTAACGGTAGCGGAACTCGTCAAGAGTTTCGACCCAAGTCAGGAATCCCCGAAATTCTTGACGACTTCCGCTACCACCGAAACACTCATTCTCAGTTGGAACCAAGAACTACGCTACATCACCGCAGAAACCCTCTAAGAGAAATGTACAGGATCTAAGTGCAGGCTGCGACACCTCTGCACTATTCGTCCAGTCCATCCAAATCCAGCGACTCCAATGTCGTCTCGATTGATTCCGTTTTTCGCTCGACGGCGACTTGTTCCGGGGCCAAATCCGCTCGGGCTGCGGCGCGAACCCGGATTTTTCCAGCAATCGTGCTGATCACCACCACCTCGGTTCCAGCGTCGATCGGTGCACCGTCGGAGATTGCATCCAACCGGGCGCCTTCGATGACGACTAACCCGCCGGGCAAAAGATTGGTCCGCGCCACGCCGATTCGCCCGATCAAGTCCTTTCGTTTTTCACCATTTGGCAGGCGACTTTCGGTCGGCTCGTCCAACTGGCCCGGGCGGCGGTTCAAGATCATTCGCCCGATCGTCGTGTGGGGCCAATATCGGACCATCGCATATAAAATCCCAACGGTCGCCAGCATCACCGCAGCCGTGAACGCCACGCCCGCCGTCACGCTGTGCGTAAATGCAATCGCAATCGACGTGATTGCGGCAATCGCCGCGGCGACTCCCACCATTCCCGCACTGGGAATAAAGAACTCGCCCACAAGCAAGACACAAAACAAAGCGAACAGAGCCGCGGAATAGGTCAGTTCCATGTCCTACCCTTCGACAACAATTTTGGCGCCTTTGACTTCCACCACGGTCACCGGGGCGCCTTTTTCAACCATCGAGCCGTCACTGACAACCTGGACAATTTGATCCCCGAAACGCGCTTTGCCGCTCGGACGCAATGGTGTCGTCGTGATTCCCGTTTGGTGCAACAGCGCACTAAAGTCCGCCAGCTTTTCCGCCTGATCAATCGCCTCTACATCAGGCGCTTCCATAATCAAATGGCGGAACAGGGGCAGATGGGGGAAGAATTGCCGCATCAAAACGAATCCGCCGAACAAACCAAGCAAGCTTCCCAGGGCTGCCCAAATCCCCCGGGTTATCACCGCGAGTTGGTACGAGTTATGGGGAATGACAAACGTTTGGCTCATCAAAACGATTGATGCGATGGTCATGATCAACCCGCCGATCCCGAAGACTCCAAAACCGGGGATCACCAAGACTTCCAGAGCGATACAGGCGAGTCCCAGGATCAGCAGCACCAGTTCCAGCCACTCCGCGGTACCGGCAAGGTAGTTCATCCAAAAAAACAGTCCGAAACAAACGAGTGCCAAAAAGCCCGGCACACTGATTCCCGGTGCATTCATTTCGGCCGACAGCGCGATAAAACCGACCATCAACAGAATCATCATCAACCCTTGACTGCGACCAAGCCGTTCAACGAAGCGAACGAGCCCGCGATCGGAAACGGTTTTTGGGACCTCCGACATTCCCACGCGACGGGCAACGTCATCAAGGGAGTCGCTAACACCGTCGGCAAGTCCCAGCTCGATCGCTCTGTCGGCCGACAATCCCTCGCCCATTTCGATTCGGTCGCCTTTTTCCCATCGTCCACGCTCCAATTCGGGGTCTTCCGCTTCGGCAACCAATTCAGCCGGAGTGGCGTATTTGATTTTTCCGGTCTTCTTGTTGATGTACCGATAAACTTCCAATTCGGCGCACAGCAGGCCGCGAATCAGGCCGGCGGGTCGTTTGGTGGCGCGTGCGATTGATTCGATTAATTCATCGTGGTTGCCGATGTCGGTTAACGAGATTTCATCCGCCCCGATGCCGCCCAGGATTGCGTCTTTGGACATGTACAGGGGTTTGCATGAAACCGCCAGCAGCGCGCTGTCGCTTCGAGCTTCGCCGCTGATGTATCCGACAACGGTTCGAAGCGGCGGTTCAGGAATCGCAAACAGACTTGCCAGCGAGGCGCTTTGATCCAGATCACCGCCGATGCAGTCGAATGTGATCAGCCAGGTGTTGGTGTCTTGATCGGAAAGTGAGCCGTTCAAATTACTTTGCCAACGGCGTACGCGATTGCGTGAAACCGATCCCGCGATTTCCAACAGCACTCCTTGGGCGACATCTCCGACGGCGTCTGGTTGGACCGGCGTGATTTGAGCAAGGTCCAGGACTTCCGCGGCATCATCGAGCGTTTCAACGATACCCGCGGCGATTTTTGCGGATCGCAACTGGTCGGCGGTCAAGGTCCCCGGAACTCCTGGTCCGCTCCAAACCTCCTCGCCCAAAACCTGTCCTGTTTCACGCAGTTTCACAAGTTCGTCGCCGGCCGCGAAAGTTTTGCCGCCGTCAACCAGGCTGACCCATGCCAATTCGACATCGGGATCGACCAGGACGTTGACGACTGGTTTCGGAAATAATCCACGGCGTGCCGCGACGCTTTGATAGGTCAGCAAGATGGTTTCGTCGGGGGCCGATTCCCCGGCCGAGGCGCCACTTAACTGACCACCGGCCGACATCAAAATTGCGTCGGATGCCAGGATCGGCAAGATCGAATGCCCGTTGACCTTGCCCTGGACCAGCGAGATCACGCGGAGTGATCGCAGCCGATCGCTGGTGACGGCTCGGGCTAACTTCAACGCGTCCTCGAAAGCGGTTGCGTCGCCGCCCGACACATCGGAGCCGTAACGCAGGACGAGGTCCAATCGGCCATCGGTGGGAGCCGATTTTGCCAATTGGTCTAGTTGATCCAACAGGTGCGTCGCCGATTGGCTGCCCAGCGGAACCGGTACGTCGAGGACATAGCCGGATTTAGCGTCGGCGGCAAAGGACGGCGCGATGCCCAGCAGCGCCGCAAAGGCGAACGAAAACCAAGTTTGATAGTTCACGACACCTACTCCGGGAGACGGCAAAAACGTACCTCGAACCATTATAGGGCACGAATGCCCCGAGACGAGGTCGAGTCGTTGTTGCCGGGGCGTCGCAATTATCCGGCGACACGCAGTTTGGGTCGCGAATCCTGGGTCAACAAGGTTCGAAGGCGTTCAAACTCCTCGCCGTCGCTGAAATGGATCGTGATTTTTCCGCGTCCGCGAGAGCTGCTTTTGATCTCGACTTTGGTGCCGAAAACCATCCGAAATTCCTGCTGCATCGCTTCCAGATGCGGTGAGGTTTGGCGACGTTTTTGACGGGTCGCATTGGTGACCTTGCGGCCCGTTTCTTGGTCTTCTTCGGCCTTCAGCATATCGGCAACCAGCGTTTCGGTTGCGCGAACACTGATCTTTTCGTCCATGATCTTTTTTGCCGTTGCGATCTGCACGTGTTCGTCGCCGATCGGCAGCAGCGCTCGGGCGTGACCGGCCGTGATTTTTCCGGCCTGCAGCATGTCTAGCACACTTTGCGGTAATTCCAACAGTCGCATCAAATTGGCGATGGTGCTGCGATCGATACTCAGCCGCCGTGCCAGGTCATCCTGTTTGCACTGGTGTTCTTCGATATATCGCTTGAAGGAAAGGGCTTTTTCGATCGGGCTAAGGTCTTTGCGCTGCAAGTTCTCGATGATCGCCAATTCGGCGACCAAGCGGTCATCCGCCTCGCGCACTTCGGCGCGAATCGTGTCCAGTCCGGCGTGGATTGTTGCACGAAGTCTGCGTTCGCCACTGATCAGCTGGTAG
>JAGQPO010000263.1 GCA_020426665.1 Planctomycetales bacterium | reverse complement strand
AATTGCTGGTTGTGATCGCCATTATTGGATTACTGGCGTCGATGGCCCTGCCTGCGCTCAGCAAGGCGCGCGAAGCGGCACGTTCGGCCGAATGCAAATCCAATCTGCGACAATTCGGCATCGGGATGATCGCGCGGGCGACACAGATGCCCGACAATGCGCTTTGCACGGGAAGCTTCGACTACAAACGCGACGGTGTGCCCACCGAAATCGGCTGGGTTTCGGACCTGGTCAAACGCGGCATGTTGCCCGGTGAGATGCTGTGCCCCAGCAATACGGCGAGATCCAGCAAAGCGATCGACGAAATGGTTTCTTCACCCCTGACCGATTTTGTCAATACGACCTGCTTTGATCGGCTGGGGAGCGCACCGTACACCGATTCGTCGGGTGTGGTCGTCCGCAACGTTGCCCGCGAAATTGTTTTCAAGGCGGCTGCACCGAACTCGCCAGAACGAAGTGCGATTGTCCAAAGAAAGATGATCGACGAGGGATTCAACACCAACTACGCCGCGACGTGGTTTTTGCTTCGCACCGAATTTGAACTCAATGACGAGGGCAACCCGGTCAGCTCATCGGGGACCTGTGCCGACACCGATCCCCGCGGCAAGAACTTGACAAAGGGTCCGTTGAAGTTGTCGTATCTGGATGGCGCCCGCGCCACAACGTCTTCGATTCCTGTCCTGTGTGACGCCACACCATCAGGTTACCTGAGCGCTTCCATCGGCGAGATTCCTGCGAACAGCCTGTATACCACGCCGATCGTTGGCGGACCGGTCGGCAACGTTCTGCAAATGGATCTTGACGGCGACGGGACTCCCGAAACCCCCAACCCCAACTACTTGAAAACTCCCAGTTTTCCGAGCGGCACAAACGTCAACGGTCCGGACGGGTGGTCCAAACAGTGGCGTTTTTACACGCGTCAGGATTATCGTGGAATCATGCCTTTGCACAACGGCGTTGCCAATTGCTTGATGGCCGACGGTTCCGTCCAGTCCCTGTATGACGCAAACGGCGATCAATACATCAACAACGACTTTGACATTCCGACCGGCGGCGGCCAAGTCATCTGGACAAGCCGGAAAGTCGAAGCGGACAAGTTGACAATCGCCAGCTATTACTCACTTCGCAGCGATGGTCCGGTAGAGTAGCTACTCGTCGGCCGGATCGAGCGTTAGACTCTCGGGCGTTACCTGGAAGTGCCCCAAAGAATCAAACGCCATATGCATCAGCCACGGAAAATTCGCTACGGATCGCTCGATAGCTACGTCATTGACGACACCGACGAAAACCCGCCGTCGGCGCTCGTGGTGCTGTGTCACGGATATGGTGCCCCCGGAAGCGATTTGGTCGGGATCGTGGAAGAATGGGTTTACATGCTCGGCGAATCCGCGTCGAATTTCCGGTTTATCTGCCCGATCGCGCCCCACTCCTTGGCCGACATCGGACTTCCCAGCGGACGAGCCTGGTGGCCGCTGAACATGGCGCGTCTGATGGAAGCAGTTCAGGCGCAATGCTTCGAAGAACTACACCGCGAAACCCCGCCCGGTCTGGATCTGGCTCGTTCGGCATTGTCGGAACTGATCAACGAGGCAAAACAAGAAATCGCCGACCAACGAGATTGCCCGGTGCAGTCGATTCCACTCGCGATCGGAGGCTTTTCCCAAGGTGCAATGTTGACGATGGATGCCGCGCTGCGTGGCCAGATCACACCGCCGGATCTGTTGATTCAGTTTTCCGGTACGATCATCTGCCAGCCGCAGTGGACCGAATCAATGGGGCGTTTGGAAAACACCCAGGTCTATCAATCACACGGTACCGTCGATCCGCTGTTGCCCTTCAGTTCGGCCCAGCGACTTCGCGACATGTTAGTGGACGCCGGTGTGTCGGTAGAATTCCACGATTTTACTGGGCCTCACACTATCGATGGCCAAGCGATCGTATCCACCGCAGTCGCGCTAAAACATTTATTGGGATAACATCATGAACCGCATTGCCAGTCGACGACCCGATCCGAGCGAATATGAAAGTCAATACCACGGCGACTTGATTGGCCGAGTCCAGGGCCAGTGCGCCATCAAGGTTTTGACCGAACAACTTTATTGGATTTGTGAGTTGGCCGGCAGCCTCAGCACCGAACAAGTCGACCGAGTTCATGATCCTTATCGGTGGACGGTTCGGCAGGTGTTTGAGCACTGCGCCAACGCCGAGCGGATGTACGGGTACCGTATCATGTGCTTGGCCGACGGCAGCCGACCGACATTGCCCGCCTGGGACGAGAACGTGTCGGCGGACAGCCGGTTCGGGCTGGGAAATTTTTCCCAGCTGGTTACCGAATGGGGGGACCTGCGGAAATCGAACCTGGGGCTGTTGCGTCGTCTGTCACCGGGCGTGTGGGATTGCTGGGGAATCGCCGCCGGAAACCGCGTCAGCGTCCGATCACTCGCCTGGTTGGCGGCCGGACATTTGGTGCATCACTTGGAAATCGTTGAAAAGCGATGTGGGGTCACTGCGATGCGGGGGCCGGCCATGTTAGAGT
>JAGQPO010000262.1 GCA_020426665.1 Planctomycetales bacterium | reverse complement strand
TGGTCGTGATTGCGATCATCGGGATTCTCGTGGGGTTGTTGTTGCCAGCTGTCCAGGCGGCACGTGAAGCAGCTCGTCGAATGAGTTGCAGTAATAATTTCAAACAGGTTGGTATTGGCATTCACAACTATCACTCCGCTTTTAAAAACCTTCCGATCCAGGGAACCGGGACGTACATTCCGGAGGGCCGAGACATTTGGGATACCAATCCCGGACGCGAGATTTCCTGCAATCACCGGCTTTCGTTTTTGGTCGGTTTGTTGCCCTTCGTCGAACAGCAGGGGCTTTGGGATCAAATTTCTGGCACGCTTAACGTCAACGCAGACGGTTCGCCAAAGAATCCGCCGTGGCAACCGATGGGGCCTCACCCGGACCGCGTGCAATATCCACCATGGGGAACCGAAATCCCAATGTACCGATGCCCCAGCGATCCCGGCGTCGGATTGCCCGCCCTTGGCCGAACGAATTACGCAGCCTGCGAAGGTGACGCGGCAGTGATGTCGCGAGATCCCTATCTGAACGTTGACGAAATTGCCCAGGACCCGACGACAACGTTTCCTTACACATCAGATACCGCGCATGCTAACCAGTCCAATGCATCTCAACGCGGTATTTTTGTTAATTGCCGTGCGATGAGATTTCGCGATATCTTGGATGGGCTGTCCAATACAGTGATGTGTGGCGAAATCACAACGGATTTGGGTGATAACGACAACCGTACGACCGTTCCGACCGACATCGGTGGTCACGCTGCCCCCAACGAGAAGAACCAGTGTCGTTTGAATCCGTCGTGGGCGGCAGACCAGCCAGGTAATATCGACCCGGCGCGTCCACGTTTTTGGAATCCTGCCGGCCTGACCAAGAATATCCTTTGGGGTCGAGGCTATCGATGGCACGATATGATGCCACCCTACACCCAGATGACGACGGTCCTGTCGCCAAACAAACCGCTTTGCTCGGATGGTCGTGACCACCGCGATGTCGTTACGTCACCTTCCAGCCGTCACCAGGGCGGGGTTCATGTGTTAATGGGCGACGGCGCTGTCATTTTCATTACGGATTCGATTGAAGCGGGGGATCCGCGTGCTCCACAGGTCAATACCCGCGCCGGCTCTCCGCCTCCGGGAAGCCAAAGCCCTTATGGTCTGTGGGGAGCAATGGGATCACGAGCTTCATCGGAGGTCATCGATGAGGCGTTTAATCAGTAAATTGACGGAAATGAACGTCACTTACGCAGCCCGCTAGACCGACCCCTATTAGCCGGAAAAAAATAGTTTAGTCAACGCTCGACGCATTGCGTCGAGCGTTTTTGTTGTTGTTAACTCTTGTTGTGAAACGGATGAATTGATGAAGTATTTTCTATTACTAAGTTGTCTATTTCTTGTTGGTTGCGGTTCTTCCGGTCCTTCGAATATCGTCAAGGATGCTGACAAAGAAGCGCTTTCAGAATACGACAAGGCATTGGCGGAGGCCGACAAGATGGCCGCTGGCGACACGGACCCAGAGTAATCAGACTGTCTTGCCGGATCAGGATCACATTGCAACTTCGAGCCAAAATCCGATGGCCGGAAGATGCGTGCGGATTTCCCACGCCTGAGTCTAGCGAAACGCAATCGCCACAGCTTTTGTTCTTAATTCGCTGGGGTGCTATTCCGATTTCACGCTCGGACGTTCGATGAACACCACGTGTGATGGATTCCCGACCGGTACATACCGCCCCGTGAACTGAAGTTTTCCTGATAGACGATCTACGTCAAAGATCGTCACATGGTCGGCGCGCTGGTTCAAGCAGTAAAGAAACCGTCCTGTGGGGTCAAAGCTGAAGCTTCGAGGGTAGTTGCCCCGCGTCCATTCTTCGCCGACGTATGATAATTCGCCGTTATCGCCGACCGCGAAGATGCCAATGCTGTCGTGCAACCGGTTCCCGGCGTATACAAACTTGCCATCGCCCGAAACCAGGATCTCCGAGCAAAAGTTGCTGCCGGCAAATCCTGGTGGAAGCGTCGAGATCGTCTGGCGCGCTGTGAGTTGACCTGTCGACGAATCGTAGTCGAACACCACAATGGTCGATGCTTCCTCTTGTATGGAATACAACCAGCGGCCGTTGGGGTGAAAGTGGAAATGGCGAGGTCCGTCGCCCGGCGGCAGAGAGACGGTGTGCGCATCATTGGGTGTTAACACACCTCGGTCGGCGTCAAATCTCCATATAAAAATCGTGTCCAAGCCAAGGTCACAATGCAATACGTATCGACCAGTTGGATCGGATTGGATCATGTGCGCATGAGTCCTGTCGTGTCCGCTAAACGCAAAGCTGCCATCGGGAGCGTTGGTTGCCTTGGTCGGTCCGATGGTTCCCCCATCGTTCTTGACGTCCGTTGCAGCGCCCAGTCGACCATCATCTAAGATCGGTAGCACCGCAACCGAGCCGCCGAAGTAGTTTGCAACCAACAGGAATCGCCCGGAGGGATGAAGATCGATATAGGTTGGGCCTGCACCGCCGCTGGCGACAGAGTTGATCAGCGTTAACTGACCTGTTGCCCTATCAACAGCAAAAGCGCTGACCGTGCCCGATTTGTTTTCGCCGACACGGTCGGTTTCATTTGCCGAATACAAACGGGTTCCATTGGAACCGACGGCAAGGCAACTGGGACTGGTGCCCATTCGGTGCGTGGAAACGGGCGTCGCTGCACCGGAATTTCGATCGATTCGAAAGACGTGGATGCCGCGTCCATTTCCCGGTGGCAAGTCAACCTGTGTGGGCAGCATGTCGCGAAGTGGCGAACTGAACGTTCCAACGTAAGCGAACAGCGGAGATTCTGTTTCGGCGGCCGCTGCGGTGTCGATGGTTGGGCGAGTGCCCTGGGCCGGTGCCAAACCAGGGGCAATCCATAACGCCGACACCAGGGTACAAACAACAAACAGGGGCGAACGTCTAGCAAGCGATGATTTTGGCATGTTGGCGATCCAGGAGTTCAATGGGATTTCGCTCCAGCATAACCAATTTCGGTCCAGCCTTATTGAATCGTCGCGTCAATCAGGCGATGGGCGTTCCAAGCACGTTGCCAATGATTCTCTCTCATCGATGCAATGCAGCGTTCCAGGGCGGTGCGTTCAACCAATCTGGCAATCATTTCCGGGGTGGACGAGACGTTTAATCGGTTCATGATTCTGGCTCGACGGCGATCGACGGTTCGTTCGCTGACATTCAATTCGTCCGCGATCTCGCGGTTTGTCTGACCCTGCCGAATTCGGCCTGCAACGTGCGATTCTTGTTTGGTCAGGCGATTTTCGGCTTCTGACATTTCTCGAAGCGATGTGATCATGCGACAGTAGTTCGTGACGCTTGTTGTCACATCTTCGGCAATGCTATGTAACCGCTCCAGGGACCGGTTGGACGATCCTGTTACGCCCACTGTCATGATCGACAGAACTCTGGCGTCACCTCGACGCGTCAACACGCTGCGAAGCCAATGGAAGCTTTGGCCGTGGGTGGCGCCAAGATTCCCATAACCCGGATCATCCGCGTTCAAAGGTGAGTCGCTAAAATACAATTCAGGCAACCGAACACCCGTCAAACTAACGGCGTCGTAACCCAATATGCTGCGGATGGACGGGCTGGCAGCCCTGATTTCCAAGTCAATGCAACTGGAAAAAAAGAAATATGGACTCGTAAAATCCGTCAAACGCGGTCCGTCTACAGAATCCTCAGCGTCCACATCCATTTTCCCCGCTTCCCGGGCTGCCATGAGATGTCTTATTCCTAATGCTGACGTCATCGATCTCGTTCTCGCTATTAATGCTCGCCCCGATCAATGAACAGTAGAGGGTCATCGGACTTCAAATACCGCCATCAAATGTGTTGAAAAAACTTTCTGCTTTTATCGCGACACAAACCCGCGTTTGTTGTGATGCATACAATTGTGGCGACCCGCAATGCCGGCAACTGAATGTCGCCAAGTGAGTGCAGCGCAGCAGGCAATGAAGAAACAATCATTGGCGTGAGATCGCCAGTATGATTTAGCTGTCGGAGCCCCATCGTAATCCGGTCAATTCGGATTTCTACGAGCGACATTTGCAAGCCGGAGGGCGAAAATATCGCATCCAGTCCCTCAAAACCGCGTGTTTCACGCGCCAGCAGCACGCTGCGATCAGCGACTATGAATTTGCTTTGCCCTAAATGGTTAGTACGCTCCGGCAATCAAAGTCAGGCCTAAGACCTACGGCAGCAACCACGGTGCAACTTGGTTTTTCATCTGACTCCGCACCGGCAATGGCAGCGGGTTTTGGTAATCCGGGGGGCGGATTGAGTTGTCGTCGGGGCCGATATCAGCTTGGGGAAACGGGTCGTGGACGACGGCATGGGCTTGCTGGTAATTCATCGGTCCGGGCGGTGCAATCCACCCGCGATTGACCAGGCTCTGGCAACCGCACGTTCCCAGAACCAGGGTGACCGCAATGAAGCAGTTTGCGACTTGTCGATGTTGTCGTCTGGCCATGGCCTTGATCCGTTCTTGAAAGTGGCATCGGTATCGTGATTGCCAGACCGTCGGAAAGACTCCGAAACAACTTCCCAGTTTCACGACGCCGGTGTGTTTGCGAGCGTCCCGATGTGGCTGCCGCAGATTCCCTCACCAAAGCATGATTGTTGGGAGTCCCTCGCTGACGCATTCGGGTTGGGATTGCAATGCCAACTTGATTCTGGACTGTAGCGGATCACGCGTGCTGGGCGGTAGATCGAATTATTTGGCCGAGCGACGATAATGTTGGCTGATCGCGATGATCGAGATCAGATACATCGTGCCGAACAGCAGCGGGGCAATTGTCAAATCCATGGGCATCACGATTGCGACCACGAAGAACGCAACTCCCGCCAAGGCGGACCCGCCCCAGATATGCCCTGCCATCGCAATGAATGCAAATCCGCTAAGCGCCGAGGCAAATGGAAAAAGTAGCCTGTGGTCAATCTGGTAGTAGGCCAACAGGACGTTGACAACCGCGAGCGCACTCAGGTAACCCAGCCAGATCGACCACACAGGCCGCTCGGCAATACTTCGCGGCGAAAGCGAACCGTCGCGTGCGCGGTAAATCGTTCCGATGATCAGCGCAAACATGGACAGCCGCGGAATCCAAAACGCGATATAGGGCTGGAAATTCATTCGGCTCAATACATAGATCAGCACATGAGTCAGGAAGATGATCAACCCCAGCAACAACAGTGTTCCGTGCCAACGTTGAAAATGGTCTTGGTGCTGGTCGCGTCCGATTTCACGGGCGACTCGCTCGATCAATCCGCTACCGGCCGCCTTGATAGTTTCGCCGGACAGGTAGCGGTCAAGATCGTCGGCCAGATCGTCGGCGGATTCATAGCGACATTCCGGCTCGAATCGAATCGCTTTCAGACAGATGGTTTCCAGGTCCCGTGAAACCTGGGGACGAAAGCGACGTGGCAGACTGGGTTCGTCCTGCAGCACACTCCGCATGACCTCGGCCGGATTGGAGCCTTCGTGTGGCGGTACGCCGGTGATCAGCGCATACAAGATGGCTCCAAGCGAATAGACGTCTGACGGGATTCCGGCTTCGGTGCGTCCGGATGCTTGTTCGGGACTCATGTAATTTGGAGTCCCAAGAACCTGTCCGGTCCGCGTCAGCATCGTCCCGCCACGATTCCATTTTGCAAGTCCAAAGTCGGTGACCAGCGGGAAGCCGTCCTGGTTGATCAGAATGTTTTCGGGTTTCAAATCTCGGTGGACAATTCCGGCTCGATGGGCGTAGGCAACCGCGCGAGAAATGTCTCGCACCACTGCGGCTGCTTTCTTGTCGTCCAGCGATTGATCTTCGACGGCCTGTTGCAGCGTCGGTCCGTCGACAAGCGTCATCGAAAAATATTCGTGGCCGTTCCAGGTTCCGATTTCGTGGATCGAGATGATTCCCGGATGGTCTAACTGTGCAGCTGATTCCGCTTCGATTCGAAATCGTTTCCGTTCCTCATCACTCGCCAGAACTCCGTTGCTGATCAACTTGACGGCGACGGGGCGATCCAGCCCAATCTGCGTGGCCCGATAAACGACGCCCATGCCTCCCCGCGCGATTTCCGATTCGATCTTGTAGGATCCGACCTCTTGTCCGCACAGCGACGTGAACTGTTCCGCGGCCGGTTCTGCCATCCAATGATGATTGCGAAAAAAACTGCGCAATTCATCGGCGTACTCGGGATGTCGAGCAAGATAATCGGCGGGATCCGGCGACTGGCCGTCTTCGATCCGCTGCAAATACTCGGCCAGAATCGTTTCGAACGGATCGTCACCGGATGAACTGTCATCGGCCGATGGGTTGCCGGCCGATGTGTCGCCGGAGTCGTGTTCTTGTGTGGACATTGACCCACTCTAACCGATGCGACCTTGTCGCTACTTCTTTGCTTTGTCGACGGATTGCAAGTACGCCATCAACTCTAAGATTTCATCTTTGGTGTACTGGTCCATCAACGCTTTGGGCATCATCGACGTTGCACTGCGTTTGATGAACTCGACATCGTCTTGCGCAATGATGACGGGCTCCTTTGCCTCGGGATTGGTCAGCAGCGCGATCGTATCATCATTTTCGTTGACTACAATTCCCGTCAATGTTTTGCCGTCGGCGGTCAATACAATTTGCATCGCGTACTTGCTGTCGATTTGATGAGACGGCACCAAGATTTCTCTTAGGATGCCTATGTGGTCGGACTTCCACCGGGTGTAAACATCGGTCAGTTCAGGGCCGACCGATCCGCCGACGTTGTTGATCTTGTGGCAACCAACACACGAGGCTTCGTTGAAGATTTTTTCGCCGACGGCCGGTGAACGTCCCCGCAGGTTCGATTCAAAAGCTCCGGTAAAGTCATCCATGGTCCAGGCTTGAACAAAAGATCGATTACTGCCGATCGGGTTTTTCGGTTCGACGGGATTCTGGTTCCATGCATCCAAATCTTTGACGACGACCATCACACCGTACATTCGGTACCAGTGTTGTGGAAACGTACAAACATACGGGTACTCACCCGGTTCCGACGGCGCGGTCAAAGTGATGCGAGACGATTTGTCGGGGGCAACCATCTCGCTGGCTGCGATGATGCTGGACGAATCCGGAACGTATGGCAGCCCGCCGGTACCTTCCGGGCCGGCGGCTTGCCCGGCCATTGCAACCGATTTTAACGCCCCCGGTTCGGTAATCACCAAGTTGTGGGGCATCAGGTCATGATTTTCGAGCAGGACTTGAAGGGGGCGACCGGCTTCGACGACAAAGTAGGGAACGTCATAACGCATTTCTTCTTCGACCGT
>JAGQPO010000261.1 GCA_020426665.1 Planctomycetales bacterium | reverse complement strand
TCGCCGCCGTGTGATTTCAACCGTTACCCCATTGCGAGACCACGCAATTCGATGCCGGACGATCGCTGCTTTCGCATTGATGATCTCGATGTCGAGGAACTGCGAGACCACACAAGGGACCAGCAGTTAATCGACGCATTTGCCCATTGGGTCGAGCACCTCGCTCCTCAAGTCGACGACGTCATATCGGAAATCTCTGCTGCCTTCGCTGATACGCGACTGCATGACGGCATCGGGCTTTTTCAGGCCAATGGACTGGACGACTACGCATCAGATGAAGAACTCAAACGATTTAGAGACCGCGACGAAAAGACTGATTGGCGACGAATCTCTTACGCTGATCTCGAACGGTGCTATTCCGCGCCCTCTTTCTTCGACGCGAGGGGATTTGTATTTCACCTTCCTGCATTCCTGATTGCGGAACTGAATGACCGCCACCCCTACGGATTTATCGATCGGCTATACCGGACTGACGAACATCCGGAAGGCTGGCGTCGCCTTTTGACTGACAAACAACGGCGTGCGATAATCTCCACACTCAAGCTAATCCGGGAACACCCGAACTACGAACACGATCGAGACGAGATCGATGTGGCCATTCAACGACTGGATGGCACGCCCAATATGGGGTAACCATGCGGTGAACGGGAGCCGCCGATGACGCGGTTTTTGAAATCATAGTTTTTTGACGGCGGCCCCGTTACCGCCGCCGTTCGTGGGACAAAGATGGCTGCGATCAACCAACGCCTGTCGTCCATGCTCCTGAATGTAGTGCTTGAAAGATCGCCCACTTGATGTCATCAGACCTCTGTTGCCAGTGATTCGCTCCTGATGTCACGGTTCGATTGGTGCGCGGTCGACTGGGCCGAAGAAGACAAACCGACGCCTGTCGATAGCGACGCTGAAGACCGACGCCTGACGTGGCGACTGCTGATTGGGACACCGGAATTTCCCTTGGCGATTCCGATCGAGTATACTGGCGAACCGCGGCGATGGTTCCAGCTGTCGCCGTTCGTAAACTCCACGAACCAACCGTTGCACACGAAGACGCGGAGTTCAGTTGATTCGATTACACAGTGTCGTTCGCCGCGTCTCGGTGAACGGCGATCGTTCGCCGACTGAATGGACTCCGTTTTGATTCCGTCATCCCATCAACTCTGGTTACGAACGTTTCCGTTATTCGTTTCATTTGGCCAACCGCTATCGGATCGCAGAGCGAAGCTCGATCCGTCGGAAATCCCAACGCTGGATGCGCAATTCTGGGGGCGGCAAACCGAAGCACTTGAATCGACTGCATTGCGAAAATTCTCGGATCGCGAGATAGATGGTGTGTTCGACCAAACATCCGAAATCATTGATGAGGATCTTCTTCGGTTCGATCCGATGGTTCACTACTTCAGGGCGTATTTTGCGGATGGCGATGAGACAAGGATCGCGATTGAAAAGGAGATTGCACATGCCGCAAAACGTGACCTCGCTTGGATGACGATCGAACTTCTACTAGATCAGCAAGGATTCTTCACCGACTTGAGGACGTGGTATGATGCTGGCAGATGGCCACACGGCTGGATTGGTAACTATCCCGACGGCCAACCTATTGTGACGTGACCGCGGACGAACCATGAATTGCACGGAAGAACGGGAGTCGTGTTAAATGGTCTGCTTGCATGTCTTTCGACCGTTCCCCGTGAATTCTACCGTTATCCCAAATGAGCCGAATGAAAGTTCAGTTGCGTATCGACGCTGCAATTCCTCTCTCGCAATGCGTCACGGACATCACCTTTGCTCGAAAGGTAATGGTGTCGCTGGACTGCTGCGCATGCAAACGCTGCGATCGATCGGCTGTTCTTGGTAGGTATCATTGGGATTCGTATTGCACTCCGGACCGGCATAAATTTCACGGGACCATCCTTGATCTCAAATCCGCCAAAGACAATACCTCGAACATCGTGACGGGTAGCTATCTGATCGAATACGAATTTGAGGAATTCGTTGACGCCAAGTATCCGGATCGTGTTCCGTCCCCGGGTTCGACGTGGGCACGGGTTGAATACACAATGCGATGCAAGTGCGGTGCGAACATCTGGCGCGAGACGCAGAACAACCAAGTGCGTCCATTAGACGTCACATGTGAGTGCGGTACAGTCCTAGTCACCGAAACCGAAGAGAATCCTCGGATCGAGATTGTGGGATAACCATCGCGTGAACCGGAGAACGCGAGCTGAGCGACTTGGCCGTTAGAGACTTTCCCGCGCGTTCCCGGTTACGCGTAGCGTTCGCGTGACCAACCGATGCCTGTCATCAACACTGCGATTGGTGCGTTCGAATGAGCCCTCC
>JAGQPO010000260.1 GCA_020426665.1 Planctomycetales bacterium | reverse complement strand
CTGCTGGGATTCTTTTGGCAACATGGCTTTCGTGGAAACAAGTCGGAAATGGTCCGTGAACCGGCTTCCATGCGGTAGTTGATCCCGCGAATTGAACTCTAACGGCGTCCGGATTTCCGGACGTCATTTGATCCACGATGCAACGCGCCAGGATGGCAAGCGGTGTCACCCAGTGGGCCGAAGGCTGCGAGGAAAGTGTGGCACGGACAGACAATTGCCGGCTATCATAGGCATTACATTTTATGACGTACTGACGCTGATAACACCGGGCAACCACAATGAACAGTGAACGCGAAAAGAAGATTAAGGATGTTTCCGGGAAGGTTTCACAAATTGCGGCGATCGACCCCGACAGCTTGGCGCGAACCGACGATTTGACAAAAGACATCAACTTTGGAAGCAGCGTCTCGCATTTTGCGGAAATGATTGACGTCATGAAACAGCTTAGCGGTCGTGACCTGAGCCGCTTACCGACGCCTGAGTTGAACAACATTGAGGCGTCAGCGAGTCGTCTGCAATCACTAATTAATGAAGTCATGGAATTCAAAATTGACCAGGACAAGCCAGGTGAAGTTTGCCGGGGCATCAATCAGCGAATAGCAGGTGCTTATGACGGTTTGTTCAACAACTCATCTTGCCGCTATCATTCACCGCTACGCAGGCAACTGATTACAGTCGAATTGAACGCGAGGCAAGAGGCGCACTTGCCACTGTGCAAGAATCCCAGAAGTCTCACGAATCATACTTGAAGGATGTGCAAGACCAGGCTGACCGGGCGCTCGCTGCGATCAAGTCGCAAGCTGCGGAGGCAGGGGTATCGCAGAATGCTCACATCTTCGAAAACGCAGCGAAAGCTGAATCAGGTGTTGCTATAGCATGGCTAATATCTACATCAGTTGCTGCGATCGTGACACTGGGAATAACCATTTATTTCGCTAGTCGGCCAGCGCAGTCTGACTCTATGCCTAGTGCGGTTCAGGTGATTTTTTCCAGGGTGCTAGTGGTTTCCGTTTCGTTCTTTGTTCTCGTTTTGTGCTCAAAGAATTATCGTGCGTCGAAGCATAATCAAACGCTAAACCAGCACCGAGCGAATGCATTAAAAACATTCAAAGCATTCGTCGAAGGCTCTGAAGAACAAACCGTTAGGGACGCGGTTCTACTTCACGCTGCACAGGCTGCATTCTCGCCACGAAGCACCGGATTCGACGGCAGTGATAGCGATGGGCAGCAAATACAACCCGTTGTTGAAGTAATTGGCAAAGCTTTGCCTGCCATCGCGCGTAGTCAATCTAGTTAAGAATGTTCAAAGTCTTCAAACGAACGTACCGAAAGGCTCCGCCGGCGGCGGCGAGGGTAGAACGATGAAATGATGAACCCATACGAACCGCCAACAACAGGCGGCACAGCAAAAAGAGCCACAGGCAGCGCAACGAATACTACCACGGCACCAAACTACCACTGGATCTTCTTTGCAATGTTGGGATTGCTTTGCTTTGTAATTCCATCGGCGATGGAGAGTTTTCCGAGATATGATGCAATGAGTAGGGTTGAAGTCAAATTCACCTCGTCGACCATCTTCATTCGGAACACGATACTGTACTCGCTTGGATTCCTTCTTCTGGCCTTGTCCGTGCGATCACATGCCAATCAGCCCGATGGCTCTGACCCTAGTCGCCGATGACGCGAGTTATTCGGTACGTACCGAATAACCCCGGCCACCGCGCCGCATTGCGTCATCCAATACCGCAATATCTGCCAATAGTTGCAAAGGGTGCGAAACGTTGATAACCTTTCACGCGAAGCAAAACGGCGTTTTCATCGTGATTCACGCGGTTTATGTGAAGTGATTGAGTCGCTTTCACACGGCAGAGGTCACTGGTTCGAATCCAGTATCGCCCACTATAATAAACCCTTGTGATGGAAGGACTTGGCATCCTTCACCGCCTCTGTGGCGTGCGATCCGTTTTGTAGTTATCCGGTAAGCCATACCGGAAAACCCAAATTGGAGGCACCATGCCACGTCCAAAGAAGGCCATGCCGGCTTACCGGTTTCACATCTCTGGCCAAGCCGTCGTCACTCTTGGCGGCAAAGACTTCTATCTTGGTCCCCACGACTCGCCCGAATCAAGAGTCAAGTATTTGACACTCGTTGGAGAGTATCAGCGAAACGGGCTCAGGGCACCCGACCAGCCGACACACCAAATGGACTTGGCTATAACGGTTTCAGGAGTCACCACAGAATTCAGGGCGACCAAGCTAAAAAGCTTCGATCGTAACCCGGCGCACAAGTGCCGATTTGAAAACCTTTGCAAGTTGCTGGACGACGAATATGGCGATACGCCGGCCAAAGATTTCGGCCCCCGCAAGCTGGCCGATCTTCGCGAATTGCTTGTCGTCGATGGCAACTGCCGCAAGTATGTGAACAGCCAAATCAGGTTCATCGTTCGCATCTTCAAACATGCGTTATCGCGGGAACTCATTGAACCAGGGCAGCTGGTCGCGTTGGAGTCACTTGAATCGCTCAAGAAGGGTGAGGCAAAAGACAACCCGCCAAGGAAGCCTGCGAGTCTTGAATTGATTCACAAGACCTTGCCGCACCTCTGTGATGATTCAGCGGCTATGGTCCGGATTCAACTTGCGACGGGCTGCCGGCCATCTGAACTGTTTACGTTGACGCCGGCGGAAGTCGATCAAAGCGGCGAAGTTTGGATGATTCGCAAAACGAGTCACAAAACGGCGCACCACGGCAAGCAAAAAGTCATCCCTATTGTCGGTGATGCGCGTGATGCGATCGCACCATTCTTGCTTGGTCCCGAAAATGAGGTTTGCTTCACGAATGCATCAGGTACACCGTGGAACCGAAACACGTATCGCCGCAGGATCACCCGGCAATGTGAAACGCTCAAAATCGATCGGTGGACGCCGTATCAGATCCGGCACTTGGTTGGGCAATCGGTCCGCGACAAGTTGAGCGCCGAACACGTCCAGGCGATTCTGGGGCATTCTCGTATTTCGATGGTCGAAACGTACAGTCGCGCGTCGGAACATAAAGCGGTTGAGGCTGCAATCGCGATTCAAGCCGCAAAGTGAGTTTTGACGTAAACCCATGCTTCGCAAAGGACTTGCGAAGCGAATCTTATTTTGTTTGACACGAAACGCGAAACACGCATAATTCAACTAGATCGATTAACAGCCCAAACACACTGCGATCTGGCGTCGCCGCCAAAAATTGAAAATCGAGAATCTGAAATGGCGACGTTGACGCAGTGGGGGCGGGAACAACTGAAGAACGATCGAACGGTCCAACACGGTGGCAACTGCCCGGACCGGTAAAAGACACGCTATGCCATAGCACAGGCCAAACTGCCCCGCATCGGGATCTTAGAAGCAGTTGGCGGCGAGTCTCCAACATCCATGTTCAACATGGTTTGGAGACGCGCGCATCTATCAGCGGCACTCTCCAAACCAAAACCAAGGAGAGTCTCTGTGTCGACCCAAACCAAGCACAACATTGCGTCGCGAATTCTGACCGAAGACATGCTTTCGCTCGGCCAAGCCGCGCGCGAGTTTCCGGGCGGGGTTCATCCCGCAACCGTATACCGATGGCAACAACGCGGCGTCAAAGGCGTTCGTCTCGAAACGTACCGAATCGGCGCCAAGCTGGTCACTTCGAAACAAGCGATCGCGCGTTTTCTTGATGCACTTCAATCGCCAGCTGGCAGTTGATCGTCGCGGTTGATGTCGCGTTCCCGGGCATCGTGCGCCGGGAACGCGATGGCCGGAAATTTATTTTTCGCTCGTACTATATGTAGTACGAATCTGTTCGACAGGAATTGAGAAATCACTAGCTTGCATTCATTGGGCATCAGTGTTCGATGCCACGACACGGTTACCGCCTTCGATAGGAATAAACCAATGGCCGAAGTTACAGAACCACTCGCCGTGGGCATCGCGAAAGCCGCGGAACTGCTTAGCGTCAGCCGTCGCAAGATGCACGATCTAACACAACCGCGCGGGCCGATTCGAGCGGTTCGCATTGGACGCGATCGGCGTTACCCGATCGACGAATTGCGGCGTTTCCTGCGTGACGGAATGCCAGAGTCAAGCAAATAAAAAGCCCCGCCAGTTTGCGAATAACTGGCGGGGCTCAAGACAGTTTGCTCGGAACAACAAACCAAAGAAGTGCATTTGATTATGACGGAATCGAAAACTAAGTCAAACGGAATCTTAAACGTTCGTGAATTGCTGGAAGATATCCGATTGGTCGGGCCGGGTATCGGCGAGTACCTGCGGACCCTGTTCAGTCGAGTCGATCCAAACGACGACGGCGAATTCATCGTTGTACACAGGGACGAGAAAGCAACGTACCGTCTTACGTCGTTTCGCCCGGATCAACTCAAAGAAGCGTCGCAATTCATATCGAATTACAAGCACCCTGAAAGCCTGTATCTGAAGTGTTCTTTGTTTGACATTGAACAGATTAGGTCGCGCGGAACCGCTGCGATTGGCCTTTCGAGCGAGGTCACAACCGTTACCGCGGCGGTGCTCGACATTGACGCCGGCAAGGGCGGTAAATACGCACCGCAAGATAAAACTTTAGACGCGTTGATGAGTCTCGGTATCACGTTCACGATGATCGTTGCATCTGACGGCGAAGCCGGGGGCTTTCACGTCTATTTGGTTTTCGATGAACCAATCAGAATTGAGTCAACAAAACAACTCAAG
>JAGQPO010000259.1 GCA_020426665.1 Planctomycetales bacterium | reverse complement strand
TGGGACCTCAAAACTCGATCCTTCTATACAACGACGCTACCCCGCTGGATCTGGTGAATACAGCCAACGTCGCGATCGATTCGCGTACCGGAGTCGACACGGTTACTGTCTTTGGCAGCCAGCACGATGATGTGTTGTCGATTGACCAGAACTTGGTTGCACTGAATTCGCAGCCGTTGATCGTCTTCAACGTCGAGACCTTGATCGCGAGGCTTTCAACCGGTGACGATCTGGTAGATCTCTCGGCGAGTGCTGATCAGCGGATCGAAATCGAAGGTGGCGACGGACACGATCAACTATCTGTCGCGGCAACCGATACCGTTCCGATTGCGGCGTATCGGAACCGAATCGATGACGGGCGAACCATCTTGTTTGATGGGATTGAGAGAACAACTGTAAATTCCGTCACCCAACCGATTGACCTTACACTTGACTTCGACGCCACACTGACCGGGATAACTTCTGTCGGTGGAACGTTTCAGTGGGGCGGCCAAACGATGACTCTCGCAACCGGGAGCGAGATCACAATCTTGCCAGTCTCGTCACTGTTACCGCCAGGATTCCAAGTTCAGCTTGACGTCGTGGCAACGGCCCTTGATGACACGATCAACGTGACGGATTCTCGGGTGGAAGTGGTCGGCAGACGAGCATTCAATCTGAACTCCATCAGCGGTGTCCATGTTCTCGGTGGATCCGGGAACGACACCATCAACGTGACACCGTCTGCAGGGACCGAGTTCTACGTTGACGGCGGGTTTCCCATCGGGTTCGGCGACGTGCTGAACGTTGTCTCGTCGGCGGCAACTCATTTTCCCGGCCCCGAAAACGACGAAGGGACTTGGGTCGAAGCGGGCATGATGCCTGTGATGTACGATCACATTGAACAGACACAATCGATACTCGGCAATCCGGCACGCGACATCATGCTGGCTTTGCCAGTCGGGGGCGCGAACAATGTGGTGGTTCGGCGTTCTGGAGACAATTTGCATATCGTCGATGACAATAGCGGAGTGGTTCTGGATGCCCATCCGTTGGCAATGACCCATTCATTGACAATCAGCGGTGCCATTTCCAATCCAGACTCGATCACCATCGACTATCAAAGCGGAGGCTACTTTGACCTGGCCGGTGGAATCTATCTAAGCGGAGGCGCCGATGTAGGAGACTTGTTGATCGTCCTAGCGGCCCCGGAAATGGATGTCGAACATTCCACCAGCGTGGTCCCCGCCGGCGCACCTATTCTCAAAATGCGTTCCAATGGAAGCGTTTCAGAACTTCACTACGACCACTTTGAAACGATTGATCTTAGGGATTTACGATTCTTCTCGGCGCTCGATACGTTTTCGATCGGGCCCATGGATTTCACAATCGATGCCGAATTTCCTGTGAACCTTGGATCAGTGACGTCGTTGGCTGGCGGAACGCTTCGTTCGTCCAGTCCCGTCACCTTGGCGACCGCTGAATCTTTGATTGGTTACGGAACGGTTGACGGTGAATTCATCGGTGGGGCCGGTTCGCTGGTGTCACTCAGTGGAAACCTGGCGATCGGAGACGTTGCGTCGCCGGCAGGTTTTTCGACGGATGGAACGATCAACGTCGCGGCCAATGAATTGCGGTTGTTCGACGCGAACCAAGCCATCCTCGGCGCATTGACAGTCCTTGGAAATGCATCGGCAGCAGGAACGTTACGTGCGGACAACGGTTTGGTGATTGATTTTGGCAACGACGTTACAGGGTTCGGAACAATCGACACGCCCAATCAGCTGGCGACCCCGTTGATGCACAACGGATCGATCGCTGGTCTTTCGTCGATTCAGGCAATCACATTGAAGGGCTACATTCGCGGTGTCGGCTCACTTGGAAATGTTAACGTCGGCGGAACCTACAGCCCCGGGTTCAGTCCCGCTGCAGTCACGAACGCCGGCATGTCGTATGCCTCGGAATCGACACTAATTGTCGAATTAGGCGGCTACGAGCCAGGCAGCAATGGGTACGACCAGCTGGCCCATTTTGGCGCTGTTAACCTGTCAGGAACGCTGGACATTCGCCAGATTGATGGATTTGGCGCGTCGGTCGGCGATCGATTCACCGTCATGACAGCCCAGGGAGGTATCAGTGGGATGTTCGATCATTTGAGGTTGCCTCCGTCGCCATTGGGTGCCCAGTGGGACATCTTTCAGACGAGTCATCAGATGTACGTCCAGCTTGTCGATCTCGCGGAGGTCGTCGGCCTTGAACTGAGGGCGATAGGCAGTTCATCGGCAAGTGATCAGCGCTCGACGATCAGTCGGGTAGAGGTTGAGTTTGATGGAAATGTTGATATCGCCGACAATGCGTTTGCCCTCACGGAACGACGTACGGGCCGGGCGGTTCAAACGAATGTACAAGAACGGCCACTGGCCAACGGAAACACGGTGGTCGAACTTTCTTTCTCGGGAGCGTTGACTCGCGGCGTGGGAGCCCTCGTCGACGGGGACTACCAGCTGGTGATCGACTCCAGTCAGGTTACTCGCGTCGGCAGCAACGTGACCTTGGACGGTGATGGTGACGGCCTGGTCGGAGGTAATTATCAATTCGGCAATGTCGCAGCCGATCGCTTTTTCGCGTTGTACGGAGATCAGGACGGCGACGGTGACGTGGATGCCCAGGACATGGGCCGTTTCGCATTGAGTTTCATGAAACAATCCTCCGATCCCGCGTTCGATCCGGTATGGGACTTTGACGGCGACGGCGACGTGGATGGAAATGACCTGGGTCAGCTGGAACTCAGGCTATACCGAAGGCTGTAAAGTCAAGATTCGCGCGAAATGAAATCTGTTGTCTTTAGGTGATTTCAGGTCCGTCGGCTACACTAACGAAACCTTTCGTTCCCCCCGCGGTTCTAAATGACATGAACACCTTAAAAACATCCATTTTCGCGGTCTTTTGTGTTGTTGCCCTCGGCACTCCCTCAACCCTTCACGCCCAGCGAGGCGGCGGATCAAGGGGTGGTGATGGCGGATCCGAAGGCGGCGGCGGCTTTCGTGGCGGTCCCGGTGGAGGATTTCCTGGGGGCGGGTTTCCCGGTGGTGGAGGTGGATTCCGAGGCGGTCCTCCCGGCGGTGAAGGCGGCCCCGGGGGAGGAGGATTCCGTGGAGGAGCGCCCGGTGGTGACGGCGGAGGTGGATTCAGAGGCGGATTTCCCGGTGGAGGTCCTCCCGGAGGCGGCGGATTCAGAGGTGGTCCTACCGGTGGTGGTGGCGACCGAGGCTCACGCGGCGGCCCCGGAGGAGGTTTCGACCCCAGCAGCTTCCTGAGCCGATTGGACGCTAACGGTAACGGCACCCTTGACCCCGAAGAACAACAGGGGCCGGCCCAGTTTTTGATTCAACGCATGCAACAGTCTGACCCGAGCATCAAGCCGGGCCAGCCGATTTCGATCAAACGAGTTACTGAATCGTTCAATAAGATGCGAGAGGAACGTTCCAACGACTCCTCGCGAGGTCGTGGTACCAATGGCGATGAAGGGCTGGAACCGGAATTGTTGGTTCCCGGCTTCGGAATCGACGTGGCACCACCAATGTTGGCCGGGTTTGGTCCTGCAGCAGAAATGATGGATGTCGCTGTTAGCGAAGAAGATCGCAAACAGGCTCGCGAGACAATCGGCCGGTACGACCGCGACCGAGACGGAGTGCTGAAGCAGTCTGAACTCTCAAGCCGATTGTCGGGCAACCCGATGGATTTCGACCGCAACAAAGACGGTCGCCTGACCGAAGGGGAGCTGGCCGTCCGATACGCTCGACGACGCGAGTCGGCCGAAGCATCACGCGAAGATGATCGTAGAAGACGTGATCGTGGTGACAATCGCACCGCCGAAGTTGTCCCGCCGGATGTCTACGGTGGACGAAAGTCGTACCGTATCAACGGTGAAAAGAAGCCGCCGGAAGGGCTTCCTGGATTCTTCACCGACAAAGATGCCAATCAGGACGGCCAAGTCGAAATGGCTGAGTTTGCCAGCAAGTGGGACGATGGAGCTGTTGAGGAATTCTTCAAGTCCGACTTGAATCGCGACGGCGTCATCACCGCCGAAGAAGCCGTGCTGGCCGTCGAACGTGGCGCCACCACCACGGTCAGTTCGTCTACGACGATGGCGTCAACCTCGTCGGCTTCGTCTGCCTCGTCGGGCGACTCCGCTGCGCCGGCGGGCCCCGTCGGCAAGGCAAGTTCCAAGAACATCAGTTACGCAGAACGAATCATCGCCCGAAACGACGAAAACAAAGACAATAAACTCGTCGCCAGCGAATGGAAGAAAATGTTGCTCAGCCCCGCGGCGGCCGACATCGACCGTGACGGAGCGATCACCGTCGAAGAGTACGCGTGGTGGCTGGAATCAAAGTCGAAGAAATAGACATCTGTCGACGGACTAGAAATCCGTCGAGCTAGATAATTAGCAAGTGATCGAGCACCCGGCAATCATTCGAATACAAATCGTGTCTTTAGAACACGCGGATCAGTTCGACCACGAAATGTAGCCTGGAGTTGGGGCGAATGTTTGGGGCGCGGCCGTTTTCTCCGTAACCGAGTTCCGGCGGTATATCCAACTCGATCATCCCGCCTTCGCCGATCAACTGTAGCCCTTCTGTAAATCCGGCAACAACCTCGTTGAGTCTGAAGACGGCCGGGGTGCCTCGAGCATAGGTGCTGTCAAACGTCGTCCCGTCGTCCAAGGTTCCGTCATAGTGGACACGAACATGACTGATTGACTTTGGTTTCTTACCGTCCGACTTTCGCAGGATACGGTACTTAAGCCCGGATTCGGTCGTCGTGTACTCATCGGGAGCATCGGGGTCGATCGCTCCGCGTCCGGTAGTCGCCCCTGAACAACCGACGACGAGAGGAATTGCAAGACCAAGAAATCCGACTACGAGAGTTCTTCTGAAAAGCATTGCAATGAATCCTGGGACACGTTGGAGACGGTGAATCAACACAAATGATAATCGAACATGTCGGGCAAGCCGACAATCGGGCCGGGTGCGGCGTGCGGTCCCCTGCTGGCTCGTCCAGCGGGTACCGATGTTTGGCCGTTAGAACTATCGCCCGCCAACACCGCCTCCTCGGATGGGACGCCCAACTGGAAACCAAGTTTTCGGCTAATGACAACGCCGATCTATACTCTTTAAGACAGGCGGGAAGTGCGACCGAAGCGAGGCCGGTAACAGTTCAAGACGCCCACTACACTGCCAAAAACAGTAGCCATCGGTCAATTCTAATTGCCGCAGATCGCCACTTTTAATTGGCGCCAGACATGAATGGACAGGCGGACTTTTCGATCCCCGTGCCACTTAGTAGACTGTTCGAGAGTTGCAGATTGGCGAAACCGGCTTTCTAACCCTCACAAGCGGCCACAAAAAAGGTATCGTGGGTTTCGGGAGTGAAATCCCGGCCGGAATTTCCGGGATCGGCCGATAGAATTTGCACAACGGATGGGTGTCCGAGTGGTCGAAGGATCTAGTCTTGAAAACTAGCGTAGGGGTAACTCTACCGTGGGTTC
>JAGQPO010000258.1 GCA_020426665.1 Planctomycetales bacterium | reverse complement strand
GCAAATTCGTGACGTTCCGTTTGATATCCGTCAACGTCACTTCGAAAAGCGTCTCCGATGGCATTCACGGCGGCGACCAAAGCAGGGTAGTGCTTCGATTTACCCACCAATCCCTTCTTTGCGAGAGATAGGATTGATTTGCGAATAAACGGCAACCGTTGGAACCATCTCAATACAGATGCAAGACTCGGGTGTCGACTTCGGATTGACTTCCCCGAGGCAAGTCGATCGATCAACACGACCACTTCGTCGCGCCAATCGTCCGGAGCGATCGCTTGATCAACAAGCCCGATCGCCAGTGCCTCGGAAGCGGACAGATGTTTGCCGCTCAGAATCATCGACAACGCATGACGCAGACCGACTCGTTTCGGCAAACGCTGTGTCCCTCCCCAACCGGGAATCAACCCAAGCTTGATTTCGGGAAGGCCAATTTTTGTGCTGCTGTTGTCCCGCGCGACCCGGTAATCACACGCCAGTGCCAATTCCAGGCCTCCACCCAAACAAGGACCGTGAAGCATCGCGACCGTTGGCATCGGCAAACGCTCAATTCGATCGAACAGCCGTTGCCCTTGTTCCAGTAAACGTTCGGCTTGTTCAGGAGAACGAATGGCCTGGATCGCTTCGACATCGGCGCCGGCCAAAAAGCCGCTCTCTTTGCCGCTCTTGAAGACGACCAAACAGACGTCGTCCCTTTGTTCAAGGTCCGCGATGATCTGGCCCAATTCCCGCATCACGTTGTGATCCAGGATGTTCATTGGTTTGTCGGGAACGTTCAAGACGATTCGAAAGACTCCCGAGTCGTCGCATCCGACTGAAAAATGGATGTAATCTGGTGTTGTCATCGTCTCAATCCTCAAGATGGGTTTTGACGACCATTGCGACGCCTTGGCCACCGCCAACGCACAAAGTCGCAAGGCCCGTTTGTTTTCCCGCAACACGCAACGCCCTCAAAAGCGTTAGCACGAGTCTTGTTCCCGTCATTCCGACGGGATGACCCAACGCAATGGCTCCTCCGTGGACATTCATTCGCTCAGGAATGAATTCCCCAAGCGGTTTCGTCAGATTCAGTTCTTTTTGGGCGAACGATTTGGACATCGCGGCCCGCTGGCAAGCGATCACTTGGGCGGCGAAAGCCTCATTCAATTCGACCAGATCAAAGTCACGCATCGACATCCCCGTTCGTGCCAAAAGCTTTGCCGTTGCATAAACCGGTCCCAATCCCATTCGATGCGGATCGCATCCGGCGATGGCGTAATCGGTGACGTATCCCAGTGGGTTGCTAAAACGTTTCGCCGATTCACTGTCGGTCAGAACCAGCGCCGCGGCGCCGTCGGTCAGCGGACAACTGTTCCCGGCCGTCACCGTTCCAGCAGAATCAAAAATCGGTTTCAACCTGGCCAACTGCTCCATAGACTGTCCGGTACGTGGACCGTTGTCCTTGCTGATTTCCACGCCACTGTCCGTCATGATCGGAGCGATTTCTCCGGACAGAAAACATTTCTCGCGCGCCGCGGCGCCACGGATATGGCTCAGCAGCGCGAACTCGTCCTGTTCCTCGCGCGAGATGCTGAACTCCCGCGCCAACACCTCAGCCGTCTCACCCATGTTCATCCCGGACACCGGATCGGTCAGCCCCAGTTGAACGCCGACGATCGGTTTAAAGTGACGAGGACGAAACGCTGCGAGAGTGCGAAGCTTTTGGACCATCGACTTGCTGCGTGCCAGTTGCATCCACAGGCCGGCCGCTTCGGGTCGATAAAACATCGGAATTTGGGACATCGATTCGGTTCCGCCAGCGACGACCAACGACGCGCGTCCGCTGCTGATTGCGTCCCAGCCCGCTAGAATCGACTCCATCCCGGATGCACAATTTCGATTCACCGTGTGGGCGATACGATCCTTGGGTAGTCCCGATTTCAAAGCGATGACCCTGGCAATGTTTGCCGCATCTGGAGGACCTGCAACGTTGCCCATCACCACTTCGTCGACGTCGTTTTGAGACATCGCGTCCGTTTGACTGATGGCGCGATCGACCGCGCTTCGGACGGCATGTGTTCCCAGGTTTACCGCACTGATCGTCGACAAATCAGTGAACGCCTTTGACAGCGGTGTGCGTGCCCCGGCAATCACGGCGATCGGTTTTCGAATCATGTTATTCATTGTTTTCACCTTTGGGGGTTGAATTGCCATCGGCCAGCGTTTCACGCAGCTTTCGGCGCACCACCTTGCCCAGAAAGTTTCTCGGCAAATCCGATTTGCAGTGCGTGTAACCGCGTGGCCGCTTGTGAGCCGACAAATGCGTACGGCTGTACGATTCGAGCGCGGCAATGTCAGGCGGGTTGCCGTCGTCGGTGACGATGAACGCATGAACGGACTCGCCGCGAAGACGATCCGGCATCGCAACCACGGCAACATCTTTGACGCCGTCCGCTCCACTGAGCACCAATTCGACTTCGCTCGGGTAAACGTTGTAGCCGGACGTGATGATCAGGTCCTTGATCCGCCCCACGATGCTGTACCATCCGTCGGGGTGCCGGATCGCCAAGTCACCCGTATGCAACCAACCATCACGAATCGCATCGCGAGTCGCTGCGGGATCGCCCCAGTAGCCGAGCATGACTTGTGGTCCGCGAACACACAGTTCGCCAATCTGGTTGTCGGGTAAATCAACGACTTCGTCGTTGTTCTCCGGATTCACGTCAACGATCCGACACTCCGTTTGCGGCAGTGGCAGTCCGATCCTGCCGTAGATCGGCTTTTTGAATAAATGCCCAACGTGCGTGACAGGCGACGCTTCGCTTAAGCCAAACCCCTCGACAACCTGTGGCCCCACAGCGTCACCACTGTCGTGACCGTACATGCAATGCTCGGTGAATTCTCGAGCCACCGCTTCCTCAAGTGGCGCTCCGCCGGAAATGATCCAACGCAGCGAGTCTAATTTTTCGCTTCTGTGTTCACTCAGCCTGGCGTTCATCGCGACCAGCATTGCCGGAACCGCATGGAAAACACTTGGCCGATGGGATTCAATCAACTGAATCGTTTTCTTTGTGTTGAATCGATGGTGCAGCACCAGCGTCGCCGCCATCGCCGCACCGCCCATCACCGTCGCCGACATGCCGTAACTGTGAAAGAACGGCAAAACGCCGAGCATCGTTTCCTTGCCAAAGGAACGCTCGGTCCACTCGTACTGTTGCCAAGCATTGGCAACCATGTTCTGGTGGCTTAGGGTGACCGCTTTGGGGCTGCCGGTCGTACCACCGGTCGGCAATATGTAGGCCGGATCGGAGGCCGGATCGATTGTGATCGGTTGCCAGGCCCGATCGATCGTCGCAATTTCTTCCCAAAACCAGCCGACACGATTGCTGCGATCAACCGGGCGGTGCCGCAGCCATTGGTACCCTCGCTTTAGGAGGTAACCCAGTTGTTCGTGGGCAGGCAAATGTTTGCGTATCGACACCAACAGTGTTGTACGTCCTTTGGATTCGTTCGGCGCCGCACTGTCCAATGAATCGGGCAACAGATTCGACAACAGATCCAAACAAATAACATGTCGACACTTGGTTTTGTCTAACAATGCACGGACTTCGCCGGCAACCATCAGCGGACTGATCGCCAACACAATTCCACCGGCGCGCCAAATCGCATTTGCCGCGATGATGTATTCAGGAACGTTCGGTAACAGCAATCCGACTCGGTCGCCCGGACGAACACCCAGGCGTTGCAGCATCGCTGCACACCGCACCGTGTCGGCATTCAAGTCGCGAAAGGTCCAGTGTTCTGCACCATAGATCAGCGCCGTCCGCTCGGGTAACTGCTCTGCGGCGTGCTGCAACAAACCGAACGCCGGCAGATCTCGGTACGATGCAATCCCTTGAGGCCGTGATGCAGCATCTTGCACTTGCAGAGCGTCGGTTCGCGACGGCATCGCAATGCCTCGATCAGAACTCAAAGCCGTGGGCCGGTTCCCCGAACGCAGCGGGGACGGAGACGGCTGACGGTTTTCGGTCGGCCCAATCATGGTGGGTCTCCCATCCGAAAATGAATGCCATCCGTGGACGGGCACAGCGCGGTATCAACCGGACCGGTTGAAACGACCGCTCCTTTAAACGGCTCGCATGGTGCTGCCGAGTCGGCCCGATGAAGAGTCCCGTTTCCCCCGTCGAATCCTGACGGGGGGCCACCAGGGCGGCGGCGGAAACGGGACTCTGCGAGAAGTGAGAAAAGTGAAAGCGTTCAACAAGGTTCGCCAGTTGGACAGCAGCAACCGAGCCGAAGTTGCTGCCCACTGCACGCAACCAATACTAGGTCGCAATCACCGGAAAGGCAAATAAATTTACACCAATTGCGATTAAGGGCAGTTTGCGCGTCTTTGTGAATGTTCTCACAAACACGGTTCGTGGAACCTTTACGATTCCAGCTGTCCAGTGTTGCCCCACTTCTCCAGCCCCGTACCCCATGGAATCTTCGGCATGTGTTCGAGCACCCTTTCCCGCAAGCGAACATTGATATGCGTCGTGATATGCTTCTTTGTTTCCGGCGATTGCTTTGCCGACGATTGGCCGCAATGGATGGGTCCATCGCGTGATGGTGTTTACAACGAAGCGGGCATCGTTGATTCAATTCCCGAAACTGGACTTCCGATCAAGTGGCGCGCACCAGTCAACGGTGGTTATTCGGGTCCGGCGGTCGTCGGTCAACGGGTCTTTCTGATGGATTACCGTAGAACGAAGGGGGATTTAGTTGAACAGCCCGACGCGAAACCCGAATTGGAAGGATTCGAACGCATCGTGTGTTTTGATGCACAAACCGGAAAGCAAGTTTGGCAACATGAGTATCAATGTTCTTACCGAATCAGTTACCCAGCCGGTCCGCGTGCGACTCCGACCGTGATTGATGGTCTGGTCGTTACCTTGGGTGCGCAAGGGGACTTGGTTGTTTTGTCATCAACGGACGGCCAGCTGAAGTGGCAGCGCAATCTATCGGATGACTTTTCCGCCGACGTTCCTGTGTGGGGATTTGCCGCGCATCCGTTGGTGACCGACACGATGGTCATCACAATGGTCGGCGGTCCGGACCAAGCGGTGATCGCGTTTGATCGATCAACCGGCAAGGTCATCTGGAAATCGCTATCCAGCAGCGATGCAGGTTATTGCCCACCGAGTCTGATCAAGGCTGGCGGAGTCGAACAATTGATCGTCTGGCACCCACAAGCGGTGGCCTCTTTGAACCCGATCGATGGAACGGTGTACTGGACCGTGCCGTTGGAACCGGACTATGGAATGTCGATCGCTCGCCCGCAACGCTTGGACGATCACCTGTTTGTCAGTGGTATCGTCAACAAGAACGTAATGCTTCGACTGAGCGATGAACGTCCGGCGGTCACGGAGTTGTGGTCGGGAACGCCAAAGACGTCAATGAGTGTTTCGACGATGACACCAGTGATGCATGACGGTTTGATTTTTGGGTGCGATGAAACCTTGGGCGCCGTCGTTGCGGCGCGAATCGAAGACGGCAAGCGACTTTGGTCATCGTATTATCCGGTTCGCCCAGGAAATAGTCGCCCGTTGTCAGCCGGCAATGCATTCGTCACACGTCATGCCCCCAGCGGACTTTACCTGTTGTTCGGCGAGCAGGGACATTTAACGATCGCCAAAATGGATGCCGATGGATTCCAAAGTCGGGGACAAATGAAAGTTGTCGCCCCGACTCAGTCCGCTTTTGGGCGCAAAGTGATCTGGAGCCATCCGGCGTACGCTGGAAAAACAGCGTACATTCGAAACGATAAAGAGTTAGTCGCGGTGGATCTCGCCAAGAAATGAAAGCCGTCTGTTTTCAATCTGTCCAGGCAGTCGCCGTCCAAAGCATCCCAGATCCCGTGATTGTCGACCCTTCCGACGCAATCGTCGAAGTCGAAATGGCGGGTCTGTGTGGCAGCGACCTGCATCCTTTTTTCGGACGCGAAACCGGCCTGGACCGCGGGACAGTGATGGGACACGAATTTGTCGGTCGGGTCGTTGCGATCGGCGACGCCGTTGCGCATTTCACTGTCGGGGATCGAGTGTCCAGCCCATTCACCACCAGTTGTGGAAGCTGTTTCTACTGTTCCAAGGGTCTGCATTCGCGCTGCGTCAGTGGTCAACTTTTTGGTTGGCGTGAAAGTGGTCGCGGCTTGCACGGTGGTCAGTCGGAACTTGTCCGAGTTCCGTCGGCTGATGGAACGTTGATGAAGGTTCCTGAAACGATGGATTCCGAGACCGCGTTGTTGTTGGGCGACAATTTGAGCACAGGGTATTTCGGCGCGTCACTGGCGATCGATCCCGAATCGATCGAAACGGATGTTTTTTCGGTCGTCGGATGTGGCACGGTCGGTTTACTGGCAATCGCTTCGGCGATTTGGATGGGTGTGAGAACCATCTTTGCCGTCGACCCCAACGTTGCGAGATTGCAGATCGCTAGGCGGTTGGGTGCTAAAGTATTTGATAATCCCGACGATGCGATCGCCGCGGTCGAATCGGCAACGGACGGTCGAGGCAGTGACGGGGTGATGGAGTTTGTGGGTTTACCCGATGCCCAGAGTTTGGCTTATCGATTGATCCGGCCGGGCGGACGAATGTCGGTCATCGGCTGTCACTGTACTCCGACGTTTTCGTTCAGTCCTGCTCAAGCGTACGACAAGAATTTGACGTATCGCACGGGTCGTTGTCCGGCGCGGCATTACATGGAGGTGTTGCCGGAATTGATTGCTAACAGGCCGATCGAATCGTCGTGGTGCATCAGCCATCGGTTTTCCATTGACGACGCTGTCGAGGCTTATCAAACGTTTGCCTATGGAAGAGATGGTTGCGTGAAAGCGATTCTGCAATTCGGATGACGATTGTCGAAGTTTAGTGATTCGTTCCAATTAGATTTTTGGGGTAGCGGAAAACCGTCAAGAGTTTCTTGGTTGCGCCAGGAATCGTCGAAAGTCTTGACGACTTCCGCTACCATCGAAACCCCAATTTTCAATTGGAACAAAGCACCTGATCCGTGTTGAGCAGCACTTGCGGTTACAATAATTGTCGCGTCGTCCCCAATCCCCAACATCACAACACGAATGCGTGAACGAGGGACCAGTCACCACCGGTTTTCCCTCGCCGGCGCATTCGGGTTGTGACACAAGCTACAACGAGTCATTAATCCTTGAGGTAAGAAAAAGATGAACGATGAACGCAATACTGTGGGATCGGGCGAACCGATTTCGCGTCGCCGTGCGATAAAATCGACCTTGGCCGCCGGAGCGATACCAACGGCGCTTGCATCACGTGTTTACGCGGCGGCAACCGACCGGATTAAAATCGGATTGATCGGTTGTGGAGGCCGTGGCACAGGGGCCGCAGCCCATTCCATGTCGACCGGCCAAAACGCGGTGCTTTGGGCGATGGCGGATGCATTCAGTGATCGGCTACGGATCAGTCACAGCTCGCTGATGCGTGGCAAAGCGGGGGCGTCCAAAGTCGAAGAGGGATCAGGTTTTGGAGACTCAATTGATGTTCCGCCCGAACGCCAATACGTGGGTCTGGACGCTTATCGTCGGATCATCGATTCGGATGTCGACCTAGTCATCTTGACGGGACCACCCGGCTATCGACCCTTGCACTTTGAATATGCCGTCAACGCCGGCAAACATGTTTTTATGGAAAAGCCGTTGGCGAGTGATGCGTTCGGAGTCAGACGAATCATGGCATCGGCGGAAAAGGCGAGGCAAGCAAATCTGAAGGTCGGTGTCGGTTTGCAGCGTCACCATCAGGACATTTACCTGGAGGCGATCAAGCGAATTCACGCCGGTGAGATCGGACGGATCGTTTCGATGCGATGTTTTTGGAACACCGGTTTTCCTGCCAAAACGGCGCTGCCGCGTGAAGATAAAACCGAGTTAGAATACCAAGTCCGTAACTGGTACTTTTTTGATTGGTTAAGCGGTGACCATATTTGCGAACAACACATTCACAATTTGGACATTTGTAATTGGGCGTTCGGCGATCATCCGGTCAGCGCCGAGGGAATGGGAGGACGCCAAGTTCGTACCGATAAAAAGTACGGAAATATTTTTGATCACCACGCGGTAAACTATACCTATTCGGACGGTACGATTTTGCACAGCTATTGCCGACAGATTCCGGGCTGTAGCAAGATGGTTGCGGAACAAATCGTCGGCACCCAAGGCGTCGCAGAGCTGAGCACCACGCGATGTGCGCTGGCGAACGGCGACAAGACCATTTGGGAATCTCCACGCAACCGAGGAAAAGACTATCAGAGTCCATACCAGGTCGAATGGAACGCGTTGATGAAGTCCGTCGTCGAAGACGCGCCCCATCACGAAGTTGACTATGGTGCATCAAGTACCATGACTGCGATACTGGGGCGACTGGCGACCTACTCCGGAAAAACCGTTCAATGGGACGAAGCCATCGCAAGCGAGAGACGGTTGACAACGGATGCCGAATCGTGGGACGCACCGGCACCGATTCAACCGCTGGAAGACGGCTCGTACGAAATTGCCCAACCCGGCGAAACAAAGGTACTGTGATGGATCGACGACAATTCCTTGCCGCATCGACGGTTTCAACACTTGGATTGATGCCGGGGCAAGCGGCAATCGCGCAGCAAGCAGCAGATCGACCGTTCACGTTAAATTACGCTCCCCATTTCGGGATGTTCGCCAAGTCCGCAGGCGAGGACCTGTTGGACCAGTTGCGTTTCGCATCGGACCACGGCTTTCGCGCCTGGGAAGACAATCCGATGAAAGATCGACCGATTGACGAGCAATCTGCGATCGCCAAGACGATGCAGCAACTTGGCATGCAGATGGGAGTGATTTCCGCACTAAAAGGCGTCTGGAATGCCGTCAATTTTGCCGGAGTCGATTCTGATGCGCGACAAGCGATTCTAGAAACGATGCACTCGATCGTTGAAGTCGCGAAACGCGTTAACGCAACGTACTTGACGGTAGTACCGGGTTTGGTTGATCCAAAATTGCCGTACGAATACCAGCTGGCCAATTGTGTTGATCTATTAAAACGATGCTGCGACATCGTCGAACCTCACGGCTTGGTGATGGTTTTGGAACCGCTAAACACCAAAACGAATCACCCCGGAGTTCTGCTACATGGATCGCCTCAAGCCTATTTGATCTGCAAGGCGGTCGCGCGTAAGTCTTGTAAGATCCTCTTCGACATCTATCACCAACAAATCACCGAAGGCAATCTGATTCCAAATATCGATCGATGTTGGGATGAGATCGCGTATTTCCAGTGCGGCGACAATCCAGGTCGCGCAGAACCGGGCACCGGAGAGATCAATTATCCGTTTGTATTCTCACATCTGGCCAAACGGGGATACAAAGGGATCATGGGGATGGAGCATAAGAACGCTGCAAAAGGTCCCGAAGGTGAACGTGCCGTGATCGAAGCCTACCGCAAGGCCGACCCGATGGGAGTGGTGGAACATTAAGGAAATTCGCGTTGTCATTGATGGAAGGGAACGCGAGTGATTTGTTCCAATTCGATTTTAGGGTAGCGGAACTCGTCAAGAGTTTCGTGGTGGAGTCAGGAATCGCCGAAAGTTTTAACGACTTCCGCTACCGCCGAAACGCTAATTCTCAGTTGGAACAAAGCACTCGCACCGCCAAAACCGGAGCACGACCAACGGTGGACCAAGCCTGGATGTGCCGCCCGCCGGGCTTGGGACTCCGGTCAAACAACGATTCCGAGGCCTCGCGACCTCGGCTGTCAATGTTTCGGCCTCTGGCGTCTTTCGTCAAACCGCCACCTTGCAATACCACGCCCGCGTTAACAATCACCGCAGGGCGACTTGCTATTGGGCCGATCGACTCTTAACGAAGACTCTTAAACGCTTGGATGAATAGGTTCCGGCGTTTCCGGAAAACGTCCAATCTTTCTGTTCGCCTGGGCTGTTTCCGATCCCGATATCCGCGCCGCCACCTGCACTCCAGTGATTGATTGCAAAGATGGTTTGTCGGGCACCGTAATCATGCACCTGCATTGAACCGTATCCGGCCGTGGGCGCCGACGGCTGATCGCCAAAGTCATACAGTGCACTCGATGCGTTCTTGACCGCCGCAGCATTCTGGGGACCGTAATTATCCGGCCAAAATTCGATGTTGCCTGTCGTGATCCCTTTTCCGGCCGTCAGAGAGCCGACAGTTGTAAAGACATCCATATCCTGGACGAGTGTTTGAAATCTTGCCTTGGACGAAACCGTTGGAATGCCGATCTGTTTGATGTCTTGTGTGAATGCCTTCATCGTGACAAACAACTTCTGGTCAGGGTCCGTCCCGTTTCCTAGTTCCAGCAAGTATCCGATGCGATCAAATTCGCCGATGTCATTACTGTTATCGACGGCATAGTGAATGTCGGCCCCCAAATCCTTTAGGTCCAGATCGTAAACCAGCTGGAACTCGCGGTTGATCGGCAACGTACTCAGAAAATCAGGCTCTTCACCACCACGAAATGCACCGACTGGCAACCCGGTTCCGCCCATCAAGTTCGGTTCGGCTAGTTTGTCCCACGCGAACCGAAATGCGACAGGTTTAGCCACTTCGGTCGAAGTCAAAATCACGCTGTCGCCATCGATGACTGCCTTGGCGGGTTTGTAACCATCGGACCCGACACCGATCACTTCGAAATGGCTGATCGGCTTGGAGTCGCGGCTTTTTAGTCCGCCTCCGGTGTTTCGGAACGTGATCTTCAAAGCATCGTCCGATACTTCAAGCGAATCCATTTCCGGGCTGTGCGCGACGACATCGTCTCGACCGTAGTCGTGCTTCAGCGCGAGTAAAGCCAACCGGTGCCCGACATCTTGTTTGTTGGGCGGATGAATATCGCCAAGCGTTGCGATGTCATTGATGACGACCATCGCCGTGTTGGGAATCTGCTGGACCGCGGCCTGCGCCTCCCAAAAACGTGCCAAGATCGTGCCGTCTTCGTTGCCATATTGAAACGGCGCGATTTGAACATAATAGAACGGGAAATCGCCTTGGTCCCAAAGTTTGCGCCAACCGCCGATCAACGCCTTTTTCTTTTCGAAGTACAGCATCCCTTCACCGTGGTTCGATTCGCCCTGATACCAAATCGCACCTCGAATCGGAAATCCGACCAATGCGTGGATCATGCCGTTGTAAAGCATCGTCGGGTCTTGGTGGCTTTGAAACGGCGCCAACTCGGCGGGAAAGGGTGGGTTGGCCGCAACACGTTGATTTTCCGCCAGCGACTGCGATGCCGTTTCAATCCACTTCTTCGTCGCGTCAATGTGGCTGGCAAGGCGATCATGATAGGGTTTGGAACTCGGAGTTTTCAAAACAACCGAATCGTAAATACCTCGCAACGCGTCAACCTGTTCAAATCCGATCGGTGGCGTCCAGGGTTCAACACGCGTACCGCCCCACGATGAATTGATCAATCCGACGGGGACATCCAGATCTTGGAATAGCTCGCGTGCCATAAAGTATCCACACGCCGTGAAGTCACCAGCGGTGTCAGGCGAACAGACTTGCCATGGCGCCGTCAAGTCGTCGATCGGTTCCGTAGAAGGCACGCGTGGAATTTTGATATGTCGTATCAGCGGATAGTTCGCCGCTGCAATTTCTTCACTTGAATTGACACTGGAACGAACCGTCCATTCCATGTTGGACTGGCCGGAGCACAACCAGACTTCGCCAACAAGTATGTCGTTGACGACGATCGTGTTCTGGCCTTTGACCGTCATCGTGTGCGGCTGTTTGTCGGCTTTCATCGCAGGAAGTTCGACGTGCCAGCGACCATTTTGATCGGCAGTTGCAATTGCCGACTTACCCGCCAGCGACACTTCTACCGACTCGCCTTGATCAGCCCACCCCCAAATTCGGATTGGCTTCTCTTGCTGCAAAACCATGTGATCACCCATAAATCCGGGCAACCGGACGTCTGCAAACGCAGCCGAACCGATCATCAAGTACAGCATCGACAGGGCAACGAAACGAAACGCAAATGTTCTTTTCATCCGAAAAATTCGTCTTTAACGCGGGAGAGACTTAAACCACTTTGGACACGAGTGCTTTGTTCCAACTGAAAATTGGGCTTTCGGTAGTAGCGGAACTCGAATTGGAACAAAACACTAGTCTAACTGGACACCGCCGCGTTCGCACACGGGCAGTTTCGCTACGAAGCCATCTCAGGAGATCCGTTGGTAGAGAGTGTGAAGCAGAACTCGGCGCCACAGTCGCCTCCATTTTTTGCCGTCAGCGTGCCTCCGTGCGCTTCGATGATGGTTTTTCCGATCGCCAACCCCAAACCGAGCCCCCTGAGTTTCGTTGAAGAAAACGCGGCAAAGATCTGACTCGCGTCCGGCGGTAACCCAGGCCCGTTATCGGCGACCGTAACGGTGACAAGGTCGCCTTCTTTTTTGGTCATAATTTTGACGAACGGAGTGCCGTGTGACTTTTCCTGTGTCGCATCAAATGCATTGCGAAGAAGATTGACCAAGACCTGCTGAATCTGTACTGCATCAACATGCACGAGCGGCAGCGATTCGTCTTTCGTGTACTCCACTCGTATCCCGCCAACCTGAGCATCATGTTTCGTCAACATCAACGCGGTCTCGATCACTTCACTTAGATCGATGGCTTCGCGAACCAATGGCTCGCGCGAAACGAAATTGCGCAGTCGAGTCAAGATGTCGCCTGCGGATTCTGCAGTGGAGATAATCTTCTCCAACCATTCGCGCAGCCGATCACGGTCAAAGTCTCCGTCTTCGGCAACCAGATTGCCACACGCCTTTCCGAAATTTTGGATCGCGTATAACGGCTGATTCAACTCGTGGGCGAGACCGCCGACCATTTCTCCCATCATTGACACGCGGGCGACGCGGGCGAGTTCCGATTCCAATCTTTTCTGTGATTCTTCGGCCCGCTTCTTCTCGGTGATGTCGATCATGCTTCCGCGCACCAACGTATTGCCGCCGTCTTCCAGAGACAGCAGCCGGATTTCACACGGAACCTCGCGGCCTTCAGAATCCAAGTGCACCCATTCAAAGATCGGTGTTTCACCGGCCAGGGCTCGACTAATCACTTGGCGAGATTTCACTTTTGATGATTGCCCGTCCGGCTGAACCTCCGGGCTGACGTCAAGCGGCCCCAGTTGACAAAGTTCGGCGGCCGACATCTTAAACATTTGAGCGGCTGACCGATTTGCGGTAACAAAACGCCCTGATCCAATGTCCAACAAAACCACAGCTTCGGGGGCGTATTCGACCAGACGGCGGAACCGCTCTTCGCTGGCGACCAGAGACTGCTCGATACGCTTTAAGTCGCTGATGTCTTGGGCCACTCCGATCGTTCCAATAATTTGATCAGTGCCATCGCGTAATGGTTCGACGTAGACGTGAAACGTACGACCAGACCATTGAATTTCGGAGGCCCCGGAAATCCCGTTCAGAGCTCGTAGATGGCTTGAAATGGGCCTGAAGTTTACATCGTTTGTCCCCAGGAAATCGGCGAGCAACTGTCCTTGTATCTCGTTAGCCGACACATTAATCCGACTCAGCCCGGCGCCGGTGACGTGGGTGACCCGTAAATCGTGATCCGTCGTCCATAGGATCGCGGGCATCTGTTCGGTCAAAATGCGCAACCGTGTTTCGCTTTCCCGTCTGGCCTTCTCGATTTCCACGCGTTCAAGTTCGACTGCGGTTCGGTCAGCGAACAGGCCGATAATCGCGCGGATATCCGGACGATCCTCCATCGGTTTGTCGTCAATCGCCGCAAGGACACCAAGCACATTTCCAGATGAACTGATCAGCGGAGCGCCTAAGTAGCTGCGAGCGTGGAACTGGGCGAGCACCGAAGCTTTAGGAAAAAGTTGTTGAATGCGATCCGGGTAAAATTGCATCGTCCCCTGTTGCACACGTTCACACGGAGTATCGACAAAGGCATATTCGATCTCGGGCGCCGCCGCGCCGTCGGCCCAGAACGCGACGGTACGCCCGGTTCGGTCGCATCCCTCTTCGGTTCGGGCGATGAAAACGTATCGGAATCCCAGCGATTCAGAGACGTACCGAACCAACGCTTCGAAGAACTCTCCACCGGTGAATCGCGACGTGCCCCCGATAATTAAATGCATCGCATTGCGGACCTGGCGAATATGATTCTCCGCCCGTACCCGATCGGTGACATTGTGGGCGATCGAGACCCACGAAATCGGACATCCTTGGTCATCATGACGCACGGCATTGAACCATTCACATTCCAAAATCGTGCCGTCTTTGCGGTAATTACGATTGGAACACGTGTTGAAGTCAACCGTCCCGTTAATCAACGCCAGTCCAACGTTCGTCACTCGCTGGATGTCACCAGGGTGAACAAACGGAAACTCGTCCCATTGCTTTCCCAAAACTTCGTCTTGTCGCCAACCAAAAGTTTGCTCCGCTTCCGGACTCCAATAACTGATTCGAAACTGAAGATCCCACCCAATCATCCCTAGCATCGACGATACCTGTGGTGCCGACGCGGCCCCATCTGCGAGTGATTCCGAATCGGTGATTCTGTCAAGCTGCTCGATCTTTTGGTGAAGTCTTGCCAATTGCTCCAGCAACTCTTCTCGCGTCTCTCCGACGATCGACATTCCGACTCTCCCATTTCGTCGCTAATGACTCATATAAGGACGCGCTCGGAAAAGAAGTGCAGCCCCCCCCTTCACCCCCGATTGCCGGGAACCGGCCTTCGGGGTGCTTCGCTCAATCGAATAGACGCTTGTTTTCCGTCCGGCGTTTGGTAGTTGGGCAATGATTGTAACCGATTCGTCAAATAAGAACGATCTGCCGCAAATCACCACTCCGACAACCCACAGCAAGTTATTGGCGCCCTTTGTCCGGCGATTCGGACCCTGGTCACGAGCAAATACAGCCGGGAATTGCGGCAGGGACAATTCCGAAATTCTTGACGCAAAACCAGCTCTTCGATGTGGTTATGATAGTGCAGATTGATCAAAAATATGGTTTGCGATTGTTCGCTGTGGATGATTCGCTAACCCCATCCCTCCCGCCTCTGGCATCACCAGTCCGCCACGGGCTCACACCGCCCCCAAGTTACTTGACTTTCTATGAAGAAACACTCCACACACGTCATCATTGCTGTCGTGATGGTAATTGCCGCCTGCGGCCAGGCCGTCAAACGATGTTCCGCTGACGATCGGCCCAATATTCTTTGGCTGACGTGCGAAGACAATAACGTCAACTGGGTGGGATGCTATGGAAATCCTTATGCCGAAACACCGAACATCGACGCATTGGCGGCCGAAGGATTTCAGTACATGCACTGCTACGCCAATGCACCCGTCTGTGCCCCTTCGCGCAGTACATGGATCACCGGCGTGCACGCGCTGTCGATGGGCACGCACCCGATGCGCAGCCGATATCCGATCCCACACGACCGAATCAAGTATTACCCGGATCTGCTGAAAGAGGCCGGGTACTTTGTCGGAAATGAAAAGAAGACCGATTACAACATCGGTGGGCGCGAAGACAAAAGTGCTTGGGATACCGACAAAGCAGATTGGGGCCAGTTAAAGCAGCAACAGCCGTTTTTTATGGTGATCAATAATACCAAATCACATGAATCAAAAGCGTTTGGTGACATCGATCACACAACACACAGTCCCGACAACGTACGGCTGGCAAAATACCATCCGGACATCCCGGACATCCGCAAGAACTATGCGCATTACCACGACCAAATGAAAAAGATGGACGCTGACATCGGACTTGCCCTTAAGCAGCTAGAAGAGGC
>JAGQPO010000257.1 GCA_020426665.1 Planctomycetales bacterium | reverse complement strand
AGTCATGTTCAAAGAACGGTTCTTTCGGTCCGACTTCTTCTTCGGTGAACTCTTTGGCATTTGGCCATTTGCTGTCGTCGAATTCGATCGCGAACCAGTCTTTGGGCAGTGGAATGTTTTCGACTCGCGGATTCTTTGTGTCGCCATCAATCGGCCCCCATGAAAACTTCTTCGCTTTCCAAGTCGCATTGGTCACGGTCCCGTCGCTAAACTTCAAGATAAAACCGCCGTCGCCAATGTTGGTGTTGGCGTATTCCATTCCGGTTTTGGGATCGGCGTTGTCGATGCCCATGACAGCGATGGTCATGGGGTAGGCTGGTAAGACATCCACTGAAACCACGTTGTGCGGAACAAACGAGATGGAATCGACGGCGACCAGTTCGCCGTTGATGTACAGCTTGAACGAGTTGTCCGCGTAGACGTTGGCTTTGATGGTGTCATCGATGCGAGGCTTGCGAGGCGGTTGTTGAGCCGTGACCGTAGCCTCGCATAAGAGGACGATACCGATTGCTCCGACCAAAAGTTGTTTCTTCATCGCTTGAGATCCCATTGGGTAAGTGTTTTGATATGTGCCCGTGTCTATGCAAACATCGAGTTGAAAGTCAGCCAGCGAACGGTCAGGAGTGTGCAGATCAGGCATGCCCACCATGCCCCTTGTTGAGCGACTCGGTGTTGCCGCAGGCCGAACAGGAGTCCGACCGCAAGCAACGTCGCAGTGGTTTTCAGAGCAATCAACGCGAGCGGGTCATCAATCACAGCGGCACCCAACGGATTGAGTTCCTTCATGTCACCAGCGCGTGAAACAAGCAGCGTCCAGATGAGATCGAGGGCCGATAAGACCGTCACAAGAGCCAGTGACCGAATGACGGCACGTTTTGCGACCGGGGTCTCTGGCGAATGCCCGTCAGGTCCGGGTTTGAAGGACAACAGATGCCCGAACGCCACCACCACCAGCAACATGCCCACAACCGTCAATGGGTAGGCACTGGATTCCAGCATTCGCCTGCCCGATTGTTGAGCCGCACTGGTGCTCTCAAGCTCCGCAACTACTTTCAGGAAGTTGTCGGCCCGCTCCCTGGGTTCTTCGGGGCACTTGAATTCACCAATCCATCTGACCCACAACTGTTGGTCAACGCTGCTCGGAAGCCATTCTCGTTCTCCATCGTTGAATGTCTGTCTAGCTTCCGCGTTGATAAGAATATTCAGCAATTCGTACTTGTCGCTTCCGGGAAGTGCATGAACTGGCTGCTTCTCGAAGAGCACAAGGCTACCGTCCCCTTCGAGCAAGTTCCGCAGGTTGCGACGGACTTGTTGTGAGTGACTGCGAGCAACTCCATTGTTTAACTTCTTCTCGTTCTTCCACGCGTCGAAGACGGACAGATCTATCGTCGACTCGTTAATTGAGATGTCGGATTCCGAAAAATCGATTTCATAAGGTGGTGAAATATACTCACCATTTAGGAACACATAGCCGGTATCGACGTAGAGCTGCGGCGTTCCGTTCTGTTGACCACGCTCATCGTTCCGTTCGGCGTTGCCGTCTCTTCGACCAGAACGTTCGACGTCCTGTGCCATCACATAACTCTGAACCGGAATAAATAGAAATAAAACCAGGGCAACTTTCACTGCTTC
Organism: Planctomycetales bacterium; assembly: GCA_020426665.1. Lineage (GTDB taxonomy): Bacteria > Planctomycetota > Planctomycetia > Pirellulales > Pirellulaceae > Stieleria. The sequence goes on along the minus strand of JAGQPO010000257.1, from coordinate 10,304 downwards.
TTCCTCCTGTTCGGCTGTTCCTTCCTGGTTTTGTTTCCGCCACCGCCGCCCTTGCGTATGACCGGTTCTTCGCTCGGGTCATAGTTTGGATTTGGTGTCGCCATTTGAGCGTCAACATCGCCGAGGTACTTCACCAGCAGGCTGTCCAGTTCTTTCGCCTTCTGAGGCAACTGTTTCGACAAGTCGTTCTGTTCCGAGATGTCGGCTTCGATGTCGAACAATGCCAATCGACCATCTTCGTAAAACTTCATCAGCTTGTGATTCCCGAGAAACAAAGCCGAATGGGGACCGTCGCCGCCTTGATAATGCGGGAAATGGAAGACCATTTCTTCACGTTGCCGCTTTACTCTTCCATTGCCGTCATCGAGCAGTCCGACAATGCTGCCGCCTTCGATGCCCGTCGGCAGTTTCGATGCGGGGATGCCGGCCCATTCGCAGTACGTGGGATAGAAGTCGTAGCCGACAACTCGTTCGTGGCACCACGAATTGGCGGGTATGCCGGGACCACGGATGATCAGCGGACTACGAATCCCACCTTCCCACACGCCGCCTTTTCCGCCAGCCAGACCGCCTCGTGCCCCGCCCTTGCCACCCTTACCGCCGCCACCTCCGCCGCCGCTGCCGTTGTCGGACATGTAGATCACGAAGGTGTTGTTGGCCAGCCCGAGCCGATCGATGGTATCGACAACCATGCCGACTCCGGTGTCCAGATCTTCTGCGATCGCTGCACTGCCAACGCGTTTATCTTCGACACTGCTGTTCATCCGCTGCGCGTACTTGGCAAGCGTCTCTTTCATCGCGTTTTGTGGAGCGTGCAAGGCATGCCACGACATCTGTATGAAGAACGGCTTGTCCGCTTGCTTGTTCTTCTCCATAAAGGCCACGGCCCGCTTTGCCATGCCGAAGATGTCTGCCGGGTTCGGATCGCCATACTGGTGAGCGTACTCGTTGCCGATATCGCCATCGCCCTCGTCATAGCCATTTGCCGCGGGGCCTCCGCCGCTAATGTGCCACTTGCCGTAATGAGCTGTCGCATAACCTGCCGACTGCAGGAGTTCGCCGATGGTGACTTCCGAGGCAGGGATCGATCGAATATTGCGAGGTTCGATCATCTTGTGCCCCGTTTCGGGCGGTGCCGCTTTCGTCCAATGCATCGCGGCCGAACTCTTTCCGGTCTGCAAGCTGATCCGAGTCGGGGAACAGACCGAAGCGGGCGCATAGGCCGCAGAAAACCGCATGCCTTGTGCGGCTAGCTTTTCGAGATTGGGTGTCTCGACGATGGAACTTTTCGACCAATCAAGATCGGGGTGCATCGGCACCGAAAGCCCATTCCAAGCTTGATCGTCGGACATCATGAACACGATGTTGGGACGGTCCGCCGCATGCGTAGCGGCGGAGACGAAGCATGCAACCATTGCAATGTAGAATTGACTTTTCATTCTGACTTTCCGTTGCCATTCGCAGATCGATTGCCTTGACCACCTTTGCCTTGGCCACCACCACGACGCTGCGAAGTCTCAGCACCTTGTTGACCGCCACGGCCCCCTTTTCCACCTTGGCCACCGCCGCCACGAACAGCCAACTCCTGAGTATCAAGGATGCCGTCTTTGTTGCTGTCCAGCTTCAACAACGCGGCGACCGCACCATCGATCTCTTTCGCCGACAAATTTCCATCGCGGTCGATGTCCAGCAGACTGAACAAGCCTCCTCCTCCTTCGCCACCACCTCTTTGACCACCACCCTGTTTCTGGCCGCGATCAGGTTGCTGTTGTTGCCCCTGATTGCCGCTGCCTTTGTTGCCTCGCTGCTGTGCCAGAACTGAGTCGCCGGGCATGAAGAGTGCGACCATTGCCGCCAGAATGACAAATCGTTTCATGGGAAATTTCCTTTTTAGGTTACAGCACTGAATCCTTTGTTAACGCCCACGTGTTTCGTCACGTGACAATGTGCCATCCTTGTTTTTATCCAGAGAATGCAGCAACGCCGGCAGGCGTTCGATTTCATCTTTGGTGAGTTGTCCGTCGTTGTTTTCATCAAGACTCTGCATGATTGCGTCAGGTCTTGAGTTCGCGTTTCGCCCTGCATTGGATGATGGCGTCTCGCCCGATCGCCTGGCGGGCATTCCGGCATCAATGGAGTCGAGGTAGCTTGTGAGCTGGGCTGACATCTCTCGTACTTTGTCGACGTGACTACCGGAAAGATCGTTGCGTTCGCCCAGGTCTCTCGCGAGATCAAACAGTAAGTGTCGTTGGTCCTCGTAGATTCGCACGAGCTTGTAATGGCCGGCAAGGATCGCTGAAACCGGCCCCAGCGGATCTTTGTCGTAGTGTGGGAAGTGAAAGACGATTCCATCGCATGAACGAGCAACTTTGCCAGAGGCTGGATCAGCAAGTACCTGTCGCAGGCTGCCGCCTTCGACTTGGTCAGACAGCGTGTCGGAGATACCAGCCAGATCAGCGACCGTCGGCACAAGGTCGGCACCTGTAACCAACACGCTTGAATGCGAGCCTGGCTTTGCCAAAGGGCCACGAATGAAGAGTGGAATACGGATCCCGCCATCCCACAATCCGCCTTTGCCGCCTTGCAAAGGACCATTACGACCCGGCGTGCCGTGGTCGGCGGTGTAAATCACATAGGTATTGTCAGCAATGTTCAGTTCGTCCAACGTATCGAGCAACATGCCGATCGTGATATCCATGTCGAGCACCACGGCGGCAGCTTCCATGTTGCGTTCATCTCTGCCAATTCCAAGCTCCAGAACCTTCTCAAAGGTCTCTGGCTTCGCATCATCTTGAGAACGACCACCGTAGTGTGAAAGCTGAACGTAGAACGGCATGTTTGCGGCGGCGTTCCGCTTGATGAACGTAATTCCTCGTTCCGTCATGCCATACGCTTGCTTTGGATTCGGGTTGCGTGAATTTTCAGGCCCACCGTTGCTGGTCGCTCCATCCGATTCGTCGAACCCATGAACTCGTGGATCAGTCTTACCAACATGCCATTTGCCAAAGTGTGCGGTCGCATACCCTGCTGTCTTCAACAACTCTGCAATCGTCGTTACGTCTTGCGGCAGTTCGCTTACGACACGCGGTTCGATCAGTGCATGCCCCGTGTCGCCACCGGCACCAGTAAAGGTCATTCCTAGACGTGCGGGACTGATGCCGGTGAAATAGGTTGCTCGGGAAGGCGTACATCGCGGCGACGGAGCGTAGTAATTCGAGAACCGAATGCCTCCAGCAGCCAGACGCTCCAGATTCGGAGTCGAAAAGGAATCGTTCTTCGATTCCGGCTCGTTGGGATCAAGCTGCACCGACGTGCTTGCCCAACCCTGACCTTCACCTTGGATGAACACAAAATTTGGTCGTTTTCGACTTTCGTCAGCTTTGCAATGCGCCAATGCAATGAAGATGATCACTAAAGAATAGAGCCCGCGTTTCATTGCTCGATTCTCCCTTTACCATCTCCCGATAGCATGTACGAGTAGCTCACGTCGCCATTTCGCTGACTCCCGCTTTCAGCCGCTGGCAGATACGCTCGGACGTAATCAACACGTGCTACATCGCCATCGACGCGGACCCGAACATGTCCACTGCTGCCCTGTATTTCACCACCAAGGTATCCATATTCGGCGGCGCTCTTTGTTCCTGAACGCGGATGCCCCGGCTGTGGAACGAGCTGATAGACAATGCCGTCAAGGTCTTGTTTAATGAACATGTGGTCGTGACCGTGGAAAACTACACTCACACCATGATCCACCAGCATCTGATGAATGGGCTTTCCCCAACCGGGCCGATGTTGGTCGAATTCGTCCTTCCCAGAGAGACCTTTGCCGCCCCATTCCCAGAACGGAGCCGCTTCTTTGCCGCCTCGCTGATTGCGGTCACTGCCACCGACCAAGTGATGCAGAAACACAAACCGTAGCTTCGCATCACTTTGTTCCAGCGACTGTTCCAACCACTTGTATTGATGCTCGCCGAGCGTCCAGTACCAGTTGTCACTGTCTCCGCCGCGAGAGCGTGTGGTGGTATGCCGAAACGGATCAAGCACAATGAATTGAGCGTCACCCCACTCGAACTGGTAATAGTTTTCTGGCAAACCAACTTCCCGCTCCGGATGATCATTGCCCGTGAAGAAGTCATTCGGAAAGGGATTTGGCAGGTAGCGTTTGCGAGTCGTCGTTGCCCAGACGTTCGAGCCACGGTTACCGGATTCTCCGTCGTGGTTGCCCAACGCGAAGCACAAGGCAGCCGAATGGCACAGGTGACCTAGATAATATCGCTGCGCCAGGTACTGCGGCTCCGACAACTCGGGCTTCACGTACTTGCCCGTCATGAAGGTGTCGCCGAGTGCAAAATGGAAGTCGGGCTGATCCGCCAGAGCGTTTTCCAACGTTCGGAGATAGACTTCGCCGCTGGTGTTTTCGTCCAGATGGGAATCGGCCTGCACGGTGAAGACGAACGAGCTGCCGTTGTCTCGCTGCGTGTGAAACGAGAACTCCTCGCTCTGCTGGTTGCGGCCGTCGGACTGAAACATCACGCGATAAAAGTAGCGTGTGTTCTTCGCGAGCGAATCGATCACAAAGTCGAATGGTTCACCGGCACTTAGGCTGTGAACTGCCGTCTTGCGAGACAACCTGCCCGATTGCTCGCCGTAGCTCAGATATGCTTTGACATCGCTGTGAAACAGAACGCGAACGGTCCCACTGTTGTCGGTCAGCCGACCCACAATGATATTGAAGGGATGGTCGGGAACGTTGTTCGCTGGTGGCGGCTGCGTGTAACCGCCGAGTCGGCTGCCAGCAGCTCGACTGCCGCCGACACGTCTGTCACTCAAATTCAACCTGCTTGACGCTTCGTTGAGCGAAACCACACCGTCGCCATCGGTATCCAGTTCGCGGATCGACACGGCAGCAGATTTCAGCTCCGTCGAACTGACCGAGCCATCGCCATCAGCATCAATCGCCGCCACGATCGGGTCGACGCGGTCCTGCTGAGCAAACGCCGTGGAGTGCAACAGAATGCAACAAGCGGCAAACGCTGTTGCAGCTCTAACCGACCGATACCTCATCGTCGACCATCCTCATAACGAATGCGTTTTCCGGGTTCGTGATGTGCGTCGTGAGTAAAGAAGTCCGACGGCAAATCGGGCTGATCTACCAACTCCAACATCACGCTTTTTGGCCCACCGCGACCTCGCGGAAGACCATCAAGCAGCATCTTGTGAACCGTTCCATCTTCGGCGTCAAACCAGACTTCAACCTGTTTGGGACCGCGAACCTCGTTTGATTTCCGAATGCAGGTGAGCCGCGAAAGTAACGTGCCATCGGTACCAGTTTCCTGATCATCTGCAAGTTCAATGTCATACCCAATTTTCAACTGTGACAGGTTGGCGTGAATATTCAGCAAGGGCATGTCCTGCTGACTGCCCGGCACTGCACCGCGGAAGCGATTCAAATCCTCGGAGACATGTACTTGCCCGTCTTCGCGAAACGACCAACTGACCTTGCCATCACAACCAGACGTTCTTGTCATACCCGTCTTCAGCATCACGGTCATCACGTACTGGTCAGCACCACGAACATGAATCGTTGCCCCGTCAATTTCCTCGGGTGCTTCGCGATCCCACGCCTGCTGAGAAAGCTTTTGCGGACGCTTATCACGCGGATACTCATCGACGACGCGAACTTTATAGGTGCGATCCAATCGCTTTGCGGCTGCCTCCACTACCTTGTCAAGTGAAGCCATCGCCGCCGAAACACTTTGGTGCGGCCCGAACGCAACGAACATCAGCATCACAGCGGCTGCAATCGTCAAGGCCGAAGTCAAAATCGCAAACCTGCGTCGCCTGTGCGGCACATGCTTGAGCGCAACATCGCCTGACTCCGCCGAGACTTCTGCATCAATTCGCTGCATCACTGCCTGGATTCGTTCGCTTTCAGCAACGTCGTCGCGCCTCCCGATATCTGCCAGCAATCCATGAATCAGCAGCGATTGGGCAACAGCTTCACTCGCTTCACTGGCAGGCACATCGCTTTTGCTTTCAGGATTCTCCTCCGCATCATCCAGCCAGTCCGAAAGTAAATCGTCGGTCCGATCGTTCATGATGTCGACTCCAACGCCGCCAAAACGCCCTTCGTCTTCAAGCACTCAGCCAACATCGCACGGCCACGCTGTAGCCGCTTTTTGCACGCTTCCAGCGACAACTCGAATCGCTCAGCCACTTCCGCAGCGGACAGACCATCAAAGTACCTGCTGCCGATCACCGACTTTTGCCTTTCGGGTAACGCATCGATGCATTCACGAAGAGCAGCCACCTTGTCGTCCCAGGTGTCACCTGCCAACAGGTTGATGTTCTCAAAGTGGCGGTCCACCACCTGCAGCACCGATTCGCTAAGCAGCATTGGAGCCGCCTTCTGTTTTCGGTAATGAGCCAACACTAGTCTCGAAGCGATTCCTCGAACCCACGGCCCAAACGGACCGTCCAAATCGCATTCGTCGAGGCGCCGCCAAACAACGACCATCGTTTCCTGAAACAAATCGTCGATTGCCGCTTCATCGCGGACCAGGCTGCGGAGATACACCATCAGCATCCGTGAATTCTCACGGGCCAGAATTTCAAACGCTTTTCGTGCTTTTGTGTCCAAATCAGAGTCCAATGAAGGTCAGCTAAGTTTGCCGATACTGTTACTGTCGCAAATAGGTCCTTAGGGGACAAAAAAATCGCAAGAAAACGGAATCTCGCGAGAAAAACATCGCCACTTGAGAATGCCCGGTTCCAATAGTCGGTTGCGATCCACGTACTCAACGGCTTTGCACGTCTAGCGGGCTTCGCTGTCGATCTGAGCATAATCGGAAGCCAAACGACGGACCTCGCGCAGCAGCTTCCCCTGGGATTTCGAGGGGGATGAATGTTCGTTGACTATGCCGCAGCGTGATACGACTTCAGATAGCCGCCAAGTTCGGCGTGGCAGATGATAAGATGCTTGTCTAGATCAACCGTAGGTGGCGACTCATCTTCCCGCGCTGGCGGCAGGTGATCTCTTACAGAATGCCCGCGTCGGTGATTGTACCAATCCGCGCTGACTTTAAGGATGTGGTCGAGATGCTTCTCGCTGACCACGCAGAACGCATTGAGCACTTCGTGCTTGAGCGTCTGGATTACGCGTTCAACGAACGCTTGGATGGCTCGACGACTTGGGGATTGCTGCCTATGTGCTTTCCTACGTATTGAAAAAAGCTGATGAGCTTCCTGATGCCGCGACTGGTGAATTGCCCGAGAGTCAAGAAGGTGTCATCACTGGCGACCTGGGCACACTGCAGTTAGCACACTTCGCGGCAATCGGCGTCGCCGAATCTGCGTCCCACCAAAGCCGGCACCTCGACGACTTGCGAAAGGTCTGCGAGTTGTTGCACGCCGACTCAATCTCGCCCTCGATCGACGCGATCGAACGTCTTGCTCAGCAGCAGCTATTCCGGGTGATGTTCGTTGGACGGTACAACTCAGGGAAGTCGACGCTGCTCAATCGCTTGCTAGGCGGGGAGTTTTTGCTGCCAGGACCTACGCCGACAACGCGGGCTATGACTTTTATCTTACCTGGGAAATCACCACAGCTGACCAGCCAGCACCCCGACGGCAGGCTGACTCTGCACGATAACATCGCTGATTTAAAAGATCGCAAGAACGTTGCGATTGTCGACGCCAAGCAGCTTTCATTACTGCTTCCAGCAGAAATCTTGAAGTCCGGAATTTGTTTGATTGACACACCCGGGATCGAGGATCCGAACGAGGACACCACGCGATTGATGCAGGCCGAGGTTCAGCATTGCGAAGCGGTCGTCTTAATGTTGGACTCTACCCTGCAGATTGGAGCAGCCGAAGAAGCCTTCATTCAAAACATGATGCGCGAAGATCGAGCAAGGAAGCTATTTGTTGTTGCGAACAAGATCGACAAGCTGCCGCCTGACCGCGTATCTGTCGTTCTTGATGCGATTCGATCGCATCTATTGCAACTGGACGTTCAACCTCGCGTGTTTGGGTTGGCAGCCAAGGCGCCCAATGATTATGGCGATGTAGGCGTCGCTGATTTCCGTGCTGCTTTGACCGCTTTCCTGGAGTCAGGACGCAGCCAGGAACAGCAACGAATCGTTGACCATCAGATCCGATCATTGGCTGGACAGTTGGTCGGCTCCGCGAAGGCCCAGGCTGAATTCGCGGACATGGCCGAGTCGGATCGTGAGTCAAAACTTCAGCGCCTTCGTCAGCATCAGTCCGAAGTTAATAAAGCGGTGGCAACGAAACAGCAGGAAGTGAAGCTCGTCCTGACTCGTATGGAAACAACGCTGCAATCCGAGTTTGAGATGTTCTGCCATGATCTGGCATCGACTGTCTGCCGGCAAATTGACGAGTCGACACTTGATCAACTCCGCAAGTCAGATTTGATTGAGCGTTTGATTCATCAGGAAACCCGTTCATTCCTGGAACCCAAATTGGAAGCGATTGAAGCTGAATTGGGGGATGCCGCGAATGAAGCCGTTCACGGTGCCATTTCCGATTTGCAACGTAGTCGCGTCGCTTTGAAAACGAGCAATTCCAAATTGGCCCTTGAAGAGAATCCTGAGATCGTCACCGGAATTCTACTCGTGTTATCCTTCTCCTTCATGGGCATCTTCAGCTTCCTTTACGTTCTGATCGGGTTGAGCTTTGGACGTAGCATGTTGGAAAACTCGATCAAAGCCATCGCTTCTAAATTTGCCGAAGCCAAGATCAAGTCCCAGCTCAAAGATCAAATTTGTGACGGTTTGACTACCTACAGGAACAAGATGAGCGAAAAACTTCACGAACAATTTGTTGTTCTCGAACTTTCGGTCACGCAGGAAATCGCCGCTGCGATCCGCAGTGCGTCAGCCGAAGAAGAAGGTGTTCTTGCGTTAAACGACTCTCTCATTGAAGTTTCTCGCACCGATATCTCGGAAGCTAACAAGACACTAAGCCGTATTCTCAAGGATCAAAACAGAACGGGTGCCGATCATGTTTGACGACTTTGCAAAGCTTCGGCGAGAAGCCCTTGCTCACGCGGATCAGTTCCGGCAGTACGCGAGTGAAGGCGGGATGGAAACGCTTGCGAAACGCATCGAAGAATTTCAGCACACACTCGGCCAGACGCGATACAACATCGCAGTCGTTGGAAATATGAAACGCGGTAAGTCTACGCTGCTCAATGCTCTGTTGGGCCGAACTAACGACGACGTTTCGCCAATTGATGAGAAGGTTTGCACGGCCGGAATTGTCCAATATATCGACACTGGTGATTCCGACGCGAAGGAGCGTGGGATTGTTTTTTTTGAGGACCGGCCGGATGGCGATGAAATTTCGCTTCGGCAAGTTCGCGACTATGTCACCGAAGAGAGAAACCCAGAGAATCGGAAGAAGGTTCGCCAGGTCGAATGAAGTGGACCCCAATATTTGGACCACGAGTTAAGATAGAAAATTCGTGTTTTGATCGGTAAAATTAGGGTCAATTCGAGATTTCATTTACCGAGGAAAATCATGGCAAGGAAACGCCGATCGTTCTCTCCGCCTTTCAAGGCAAAAGTAGCCTTGGAGGCAGTGAGGGAGGTCAAAACCATTTCAGAAATCGCTCAAAAGCACAAGCTGCATGCGACTCAGATCAACCTTTGGAAGAAGCAGTTACTTGAAGGTGCCGAGGACATCTTTGAGGACGGAAGAACCAAGCCTACCAAGGAGACGTCCAACGAGCCTGAAGCCGCCGAGCTGTACGAACAGATCGGCCGTTTGAAAGTTCAGTTGGAATGGCTCAAAAAAAAAGTGGCCCAAGACGGTGACTGAAGCCAGGGAATGGATCGATTTCGGGAACCCTGATTTGAGTGTCCGTGAGCAATGTCAATTACTGGGAATCCACAGGAGCAGCATCTACTACGAACCCCAACCGGAGACCGAGGAGAATCTTCAGTTCATGAGACTAATGGATGAAGAACACCTCAGGCATCCCGCTCGCGGTTCGCGGCAGATGGTAGATTTCCTGGAGGACCAAGGATTCATTGTGAACCGTAAGCGAGTGCAGCGATTGATGCGAAAAATGGGCATCGAAGGTATCTCGCCTGCGCGTAGAACGACGCTGCGAAATGCGGGCCATCAAGTCTATCCGTACCTTTTGCGGGGGCTCAGAATCGAACGTCCAAACCAAGTCTGGTGCAGCGATATCACGTACATTCCGATGCGTCATGGGTTCATGTATCTGGTGGCCGTAATGGATTGGTACAGCCGCTGTCTAGCGGCGATTGGTTTTC
>JAGQPO010000256.1 GCA_020426665.1 Planctomycetales bacterium | reverse complement strand
ACACGGCGTTGGATTGCGGCGCGAGTGATATTCATATTCAACCCCGCCCGAACCGTTGGGAAGTCAGCTTTCGTATCGACGGTGTGCTGCAACCCGTAGATTCCTTTGATCGGAACGACCACTGCGATCCGGTATCACGTTTGATGGCCTTGGCGGGATTGCCGTCTTACCGAAGCAACGTGCCGCAAGAAGGTCCGCTACGGTGGAAAAACGCTCGAGGGGACGAGCGTGAAATGCGTCTGGGAGTGTTTCCAACCGTACATGGTAATCGAGCGGTGATTCGAATCATGAACGATAGTGACTCGATTCGCCGATTGGATCAATTGGGATTCAATCCATCGACCCAGCAACAATTGCGGGACGTATGCGATTCACGCGACGGTTGGTTGCTTGTCGCCGGTCCGGCGGGAAGCGGCAAGACAACCACGCTGTATGCCTGTTTAACTGAAATCGCCTCCGGTGAGTTTCATCGCAGCGTTTTGACGATCGAGGATCCAATCGAGTCGGTGATTGAATCGATCAGCCAAAGTCAACTGGGGCAGTCCAACGGAATGACGTTGGCGTCTGCTATGAGGGCCGCCGTTCGACAAGATGCGGAAGTATTGCTGGTCAGTGAGATTCGTGACGTTGACACGGCCGAAGCGGTCCTGGCGGCTTCGATGACCGGTCACCTTTGCTTTTCGTCCATCCACGCAGGCTCTGTCGGGGCGACGCTCCGTCGACTCGTGCAAATGAAACTGCCGATTTTCGCAATCCAAAGTGGCTTGCGAGCAATCCTTTGCCAACGACTCCTGCGCCGGATTTGCGATCAGTGCGGCGGTCAATCGGGCTCCGATTTGCACGCAAATTGCGATCGCTGCCACGGAACCGGCTATCACGGTCGAATCCCAATTTCCCAGTTGGTACCGTTTGACGGGAGCGCAGCGGGCCAATCCGTGTTTGACGCATTGAACGACGGGCAGTCGGCTGTGGAAATTGATCAAATCGCATCCCGGGCCGGAATCGATTCGTTGTACGACCAGGCGACTCGCTTGATTGAAGATGAAAAAACCGATGCCGCCGAAGTCTTTCGTGTATTGGGGCGACGTCAATGACGGTTACCAATTCGCGAACAATCAAACTGGACAATGAATCGTTGGTGATGCTGCTGGACGAAGTCGCCGCGATGGTGGCATCCGGCCAGTCGTTTGCCGACGGGCTACAGGCTCTTGGCGATGATTCCATGGGTCGCTTGGGACAGGCCGCCAACGCAGTTCGCGCTGACATTCGCCAGGGGAAATCCGCATCCGAATCGATCGCGGCACTGTCAACAACCTACCGAGCCCCGATCACCGCTGCGATCGACGTCATGGCCTGTTCCGGTTCCACCGAACCGATTCATGAAGCCGTGCGTTTGATACGCGAAGACAACGACGCCAAACACCAACTGATCCTGGCGTCGATCAATCCGATATTAAACGTGGTGGTTTCAGCTGCGATCCTGTTCTTCGTGATGCCCTGGATTGTCGTGTCACTCTCGGAAGCTGAATTGATTAAATCGGCGTTCTCTCCGTCGATCCGCGAGATCACACAATCGTTCGCACAAAACTTTGCTTTGGCGACGTTCGCTGCCGTCTCGATCGTCGCCACCTTTTCTTTGATTTTGTATTGGGGAATCTCACGGACTTCACGCACCGCTTCCGGCTATCGGAACCGTGCAACACTGTGTCGCTGGTTGGCAATGCAGTTAAAATCTCCCAACGCTGCCGGCAGTGCAAATGCAGCGGGCCGGGACCTGGGCACGGTGATCGAAACGGCCGCAAAAGTCGTCGGCCCCCAGTGTTTGGACTCCTGGGCTGAAGCCATCACCAATATTCGCGGCGGCATGCGGGCCGTCGATTCGCTGGGAATTCCCGATTCAGCGTCTGGACCTGTCCGGCAATGCGTCGCCGATTTGGTGATGTCACGGCGCGACGGCGATTCGGTTGCTTTTGATTTGCGCCGACTCGCTGATCTGTACTCCCAGAAGTCATGCCAACTCCGCAAACGGTGGCTTCAATCATTGCCGAAGTGGGTATCGTGGTTGTTGATGATCATCATGATCGCGATCTTGATGCGAGCGATCACCGTTCCAATCATCGATGTTGTGGGAGGGATGTTGCGATGAACCAGACATCTTCAGACCCGACACTCAGCATTGCAGATCAAGCCAACTTTGAAAGCTGGCAAAACACCCGTAGCGAAACCCGCCGCCAACTTGCAAGCACGCTTTCAGTCGGGCTCTTTTACTTGCTGGCGGCACTCGCGGTGGGAGCTTACCTGCTTCTCGCATTCGATGAATTGCTCGAAACCGCAGACTTAGGCGAAGGCATTTTTTACTATGCAAACTGGGAGGAGCATCGATTCAATTTACCGTGGATTCCGCTACTCGCCTGGGGCTATGGCGCCGCGGGTCTGATAGCGGTTGCCGGTTATGTCCTCGCGATTCTTGCAATCTTCGATCGCTGCCCCGCTTCATTGTACTCCTTTATCGCGAAGATCCCATTGTTTGGATCCACACTGCGTGCATTGTCGCTGGGAGATTTTTGTCAATCTATCTATCAGTCCGTTGCCCAGCGATGCACCTACGACGACGCCATGTCGCGAGCCGCGAATGTGATTCGCAACGCGGGGATGCGCCAATGGTCGCATCAATCGTCTCTGCGACTTCAATCGGGACAGTCCGTCGACAGTATTCTTAAATCCTCACCCATCCGGGACCAACCACTCGCAGCGGTCTCGGTGATGGCTGCGAAACCCATGACCGACACCCAAACCGCTGCAATCTGGTGCCGCGCGGCCGAAGAATGCCACCTCCTTGCACAATCGCGACTTGAACGAACAAAGATTGTCATTTCGACGACCTGCATGATTGCATCTGTTTCGATTGCTTCGCTGGCAATGCTCACCACCGTCAGGATTCTTCGCATAATATTAAGGGGGATGTTCTATTGGTATTGAATGCCCCTCTTTATGTAAACCTATTGGCCATCGCAATCTCGGCTATGCTCGCGGGGACATTGCGATCGGTCAGTGCAAATTTGATGCGCCGGCCGGCCGCCGAAATTCGTCCGAATACGCACGCGTTTTTCAAAGGAGTCGAAGCGGTCCTTTGGGCAGTTTGCGCACTTGCAATCATCATTGCCTCTGGTCACCCGATCGTCGTTGTGCTGATCGCGTTGTTCTTCTTTTCCGTTCTGACGGCCAGCGGGATGCGGTACCGCGAAGAAAAGCGGGTACTCAACCGATGGCTTCAAGTTGCCGCCGAAACACAGACTTCGTTACCGGAGTTCCTGGAAAGTATCGCCGATGGTTTTCGCAGCCCGCTGGCCATGTACTCCAAGGTCTGTGTCAAACGATTGCTCCGTGGCGAATCGGTCGAAACGGCTGTTCGTCGTTCCAGGCTTCCGGTGAATGCCGGCTGTCTCGCTGCGATCATGATTCCAAACCAAGATTCGACTTCGAACCTTAAATCGCTCGGCGAAGATCGACCATTCGGATCAACTTTGAAAGCTGACCAGGAATTCCAATCGTCGCAATTGGCCTCACAGGTCTCACAGCAACTCGCTTACATTGTCATCACAATGTTTTTGGCATGGACCATCGGCATCGCCGTGCACTCAGGGCTCCTGCCGATGTTGGAAGATTTTTCCGAGGAGTTTTCGGCCGCTAAGCCGCTCAATCACTCTTTGATCAATGCGACAAATTTGTGTGGATTCATCGCCATTTACCTTGTCATCGCGTGGATCATCTTGGTCGCGTGTATCCGCTGGCTGCCGCTTTGGATGGTTCCCTTGGTGCCATGGTTCGGCAGAAAGGCGATCGACCATTGGCGCTGTGAAACGCTGGGAATGCTGGAACGCGGGATGCGACTCGGACAAGCCGAAACGCAAATACTTCAAAGAATTTCCGGTGCTTCGCAAATCCGCTGGATTCGAAAGCGCAGCCGCAAAACACTGCAGGTGATTGAAAACGGCATCGATTTGCCCCCTGCGTTGCGAATTGCCAAACTGGTTTCGGCACGGGAGACGGGGTGGCTGCATTGCGCCAGTCAAAACGGCACACTACCCGAGGCGATCGCAAAACTTTGCAGTGACATCCACAGACGTCAGCTTCAACGCTGGAAAATCCGGATGGCCTGGGTCGTTCCGCTGGCAACCGTATTGATCGGAGCCTTTATCCTGATGCACGCAATCTTTCTTTTCAATTTTATGACAGGACTGATACGTGGACTCTCCTCCTGAAATCGCCTCAGTACAAATGAACTCTCGATTTTCAATTCGCAACCGCAATCGATTCGGATTCATGTTATTGGAAATGCTTGTGGCGTTTGGCTTCCTGGCCGTTGCAATGGCAATCGTGATAAAGATGCACCAGGCACGCCTGGAATACGATCGGCATGCGACCGACCGTCTACGGCAACAATTGGCAATCGAAAACGTCTCGCAGCATTTAGCGTCGCTTGACTACTCCGACGTTTTACAGTCGGCCACCACCATCGCCGATCAAGCCGGTGTACGCGTCGTCATCGATGAATTTACTGTCAATTCAAGGAATGGCTTGCATTTGACATTGAACATCGATTCAGACGGCGGCTCTTTGAATCACCACGTTTGGCGTCTGGAGCCGCAACCATGAACCACAACAATGTGAAACCGGCCGACGCGCGAATGCGATACCAGAGCGAAAACACTCGGACGAAAGGGTTCACTCTGCTCGAGATGCTAGTCACTTTGATAATATTGGCCTCCGTCCTCGCAGGCGTGATCAATCTGCTCTCGGTCACCAGGCAAAGCAACGAATACTCCAAGCAAAACCTGCTTCGACGGCAAGCAATTCGAAGGTTTGCGGACGATGTTCGCCGCGATGTTGCGGATGCGCAACGCAGCATCATCGAAAACGAAAGTCTCGTTTTAACCAATGAAGTCAGTGGATCAAAGGTTTCCTACAAAATCGAATCGAATTCGACGATCACGCGTCGCGTCGAATCGATCGATGATGCCAACCGATCGACAGACACCTACGCGGTTGGAAGCGATGCCGAAATCAAAGTAAGTCTGATCCAGGAGTACAACGCCGTCCAATGGACGATTGCAGAGTCGGTGGGCGCGAACCAACCGATCGATATTGTCGCTGCAAAAAGGCCGTTACAATGAACACGCCATTTTCTGCGTCTTACATTGGATCGTATAGACGGAATCGACGCGGTACGGTCGCGGTGATGCTGGTTCTGGTTCTCGTCCTACTAGTCGGCACGTTCGCCGTATCAGTTTGCCGACGGTCGGTGGATGAACGTCGCAATGATCTACACCACCACCAAGTCGTCGTTCTGCAGAACGCGATCGAGTGCGTCACCGCGTCCGGCGTTGCAATTGACGATGTCGTTCGACTGCCTTTAGACACAACAGGTGAACGATGGGTGGTTGTAAAGACCGTGACATCCGATGACGGCAGACTGCTATTCCAGGCAACCTCTTACCGTAATGATCA
>JAGQPO010000255.1 GCA_020426665.1 Planctomycetales bacterium | reverse complement strand
TGGTGATTGTCGTAGATGGCGTTCGGGCGGATGAATCGGGATCCGAAATTGACCGCTTGGTGGCGGCGTTATCCAGTGAAGATGTCCAACAGCGGCGTGACGCGGCATATGATTTGGCAAAGCTTGGAAAAGGGGCTTTGCCGGCGATAGACGCTCTGGTGAAAGGGCTGGGCGATCGTGACGATCAAGTTTGGATGCAATCGACGATGGCAGTCGCTCGGCTGGGGCCTGATGCACGTGCGGCGGTTGATTCGTTGGTCAACAATCTGGGTGACGACAATGACCAGCGACGCTACCGATCCGCGTGGGCACTTTCAAAGATCGGTGCTGATGCGGTTCCGGCATTGCTTCAGGCAGCCGGCGGTGATGGAGGTCGTCGTCGAATCGCGGCACTCGATGCGATGGGATGGATGGCCGACAATCCCGACTTGGTTCTGCCAGCATTGGAGGTCGCATTGGGCGATGAAAACTCGGACGCCCGACGACAGGCCGCCGAGTCCCTGGGGCGATTGGGGGCCACCGCAGTGGCTTCCCTTGGAAAAGCTTTGGACAACGATGATCCGATGGTTCGCGCCGCCGCTGCATCGGGACTTGCCACGTTGGACTCACATGCAGATCAGTTTCGAGATCGTTTGATTCAATTGGTCGATGATCCGGCCCCCGAGGTGCGGTCTGCCGCGATCGTTGCCGTCTCGGTGACCGATTTGCCGGAACAGCAGTTGGCTCGCATGATCGTTCACGCTGCGGTTGACGAAGAAGCAAAAGTGCAGGTCGGTGGTGTGATCGCACTCAAGAATCTTTGCAGAGACTCCAAGCATAGCGAAGCCGCCGAGCAAGCCGTTGCTGCGTTGACATCGTATTTGGAAAACGATGACGCCCGTTTACGAGACTCGGCGGCGTTCGCAATCGGCACCATGGGTAGCCGCGCCGAGTCGGCAATCCCATCGTTGATCGCAGCAATGCAACGCAGTGGTGCAGATCAACAAAATGACGTTCCGGAGCCCGAAGACGCTTCTGCAATCGAAGACGCTCTGCGGCGCATCGGACCGGCGTCGGTTCCCGCGTTGTTACAAGCCGCGGCCGACGCTTCTTCGGTATCTGTTCCAGCTGATGCGGCATCCGCCGGGGAGCATCTGGCAAAGGCGTTGGCCCAAATCGGACCATCGGCGATAAAGCCCTTGATTGATGCGCTGCAAAACGAAGGCGGCAGCACTCGGACTATTGCCGCACAGGCGATTGGACGGATGAGGATGCCGGCGGCCGAGGCGATTGTGCCGCTGGCGGAATGCTTGGATGCCGACGACGCCCAGCTTCGCGCGGTTGCAGCCACTGCGTTGGGTCGGTACGCCCAATTGGATCAGGCTTTGGTGGAACGGATTCATGGGCTTTGTGATGACAATGATCCCCGCGTTCGGGCGGCAGCCGTGCTCTCCGTCGCTAGGGCCGGGGCAAAATCGGATCGTGCGACGGGCGTTTTGATGGGGGCTTTGTCTGACTCTGATGCATCGGTCCGGCGAAGCGCGATCGGCGGCCTGATGCATTTGAAATTGAAGACGACAGCAACGATCGACGCTCTGGTCGTCGCGCTCGATGATGACGATGCAATCGTGCGTGCGGAGGCCGCCGGCGCGATCGCATCAATCGGCCAGCCGGTTGATCATGCGACGGGCCGGTTAGCTGAATTACTCGGTGACTCTGACGCTGCGGTACGCGCCGCCGCGGCATCGGCCTTGGGAACGACAGCTGTGCAGGGTCCCGAGGTTGTCGCTGCGCTGGGCGCCGTGCTTGCCGACCCCGACGACTCGGTCACCGTCGCCGCGTTGGTTGCGTTGATGTCAATGGCCGAGCATGCAAGCGGGCAAGTGGAAAAGGTTGTCGGATTGCTGCAGCATCCGCGAACGGATGTTCGTGCCACAGCGATTTCCTGTTTGGCAAAGATTGAGACCAATCGCGAGCGATCGGTCCAGTTCTTAACCAAGGCGTTGGCCGACACCGAGTGGTCGGTGCGTCGTGATGCGGCCAATGCATTGGGCGCTTTGGGGGCCGACGCCAAGGACGCTGTTCCAGCGTTGTTGAGGATGTTGGTTGATGCCGACGATACCAATTTTGCAAAAGATGCTTTGCGATCAATCAATGCGGCAGGCCCGGAAGCCGTTCCGCTGTTATTGGAAGGATTGCAATCGGACGATCGGCGCCAACAATACTATTCATTGTACATGTTGGGCAAAGTAACGCCCAAACCGACCGAAGCGATTCCGATTTTGCAACGATTGCTCGATGAAACCGACAGTCGTGGATTGCGGCGTGCTTACCAGCGTGCCATTGACGAAATTCAGTGACATATTAGTCCCCCCGTGGAGTAGCCATGACCGATCAGGAACCGTTGCCCGGTATAAAGCTGTTTGACTTGACGGGGCTGGTTGCAGTCGTCACGGGCGGTTCGAAAGGGCTGGGGTTGGCGATGGCGGCGGGACTTGCTTCGGCCGGAGCAAAAATCGCGCTGTGTAGTCGAGACGCCGACGAAGCCCAACAAGCGGCGTCGCAAATTCGAGATCAATTCGGTGGTGAAGCAATCGGTGTCGCTGCGGATGTCACCGAACCCGACCAGATCGAAGCGTTTGTTTCAAAGGTGGAATCGGCATTTGGTGGAATTGACATCCTGATCAACAATGCCGGAATCAATATTCGCGGCGCGATCGGCGAGCTGAGTTACGATGATTTTCGCAAGGTCCAGCAAATCAACGTCGACGGAGTCTGGTCGATGTGTCGTGCGGTGATACCGAGAATGAAGCAGCGAGGATGCGGGCGTATCATCAATCTTGCCAGTACGCTGGGATTGGTCGGACTAGCAAATCGAACGCCTTATGCAACCAGCAAGGGCGCCGTGGTCCAGATGACACGCGCGCTGGCGCTGGAGTTGGCCGGCGACAAAATCACGGTCAACGCGATTTGCCCGGGTCCGTTCTTGACGCCGATGAACGAACCGATCGCTGATTCCGAGGAAGCAAAGAAATTTATCGTGGGCGCCGTCGCGCTCAATCGGTGGGGAAGAATGGAGGAAATTCAGGGCGCTGCGATCTATCTGGCAAGCCCTGCGTCCAGTTACACGACCGGCAGCATGTTGGTCGTCGACGGTGGTTGGACGGCGCGCTGATCGCGTCGTCACTATTGTCCGGCAACTGTCTCATAAAAAAATAACCACGAATCAAACATCGACGGCTTGGCACTAGACGGTTTCTGATACGGAGCAGTCCAGACCACTTGATCGTCCAGTCTGGCGGTTAATTGGCCCGTCGTCATTTGCACCCATCCGTATCGCCACTGGCTTCCGCTTTCCGTATCTGCGTACTCGATCAACAATAACGCGTCTGGATTCGTTCCATTGGACGCAAAGCGGAAAACCGCCCCAGTCGCTTTTGCATCCTTGCTTTGACCGTATTCATAGATTGGGCGTGGGATTAGACGCAATTGTTCGCCCGTCTTTGCGACCGGATCGTCAAGTCGCACTGAAAAACGCTGTGAAAGCTTCTTCAATTGAAGTGAGGTCCGGAACGTGTTTTGTTGCGGCGCAGGTTCGTTGTCGATTGTCTGGAACTCGACACCGGGACCGTTTGCATTCCATCGCAATCCCATGTTCCATTGCGCGCTGATGGGGTGCTCGGCAACAGATGCAAAACAATAAAACCAACCAGACGGAATGACTGGTTTGTCGTAGTATTCGATCTTTTCAAATGCGATGGGACGACCTTCGGATTCCCAGCACCAGAATGATCCGTCCAAGATTTGACGCGGCTGGTCACTGTAGCGATGTAAGGGCGTAGCAACCAGTTTGACCGGTTGTGGACGAAGCGTCGGGTCGGAGAATCGGATCTCCATTGATGTCGCGCGGTCAACCATCTGTTTCAAGCGAGCGTCAGCCGCCTCGTCACCTGGGCACAGTGGATGGGGAATGAGACTCGCCAGCAAGAATAGAAAAACCGCTGATTTGGCCGGACGCATGGCAATCATCCCCTTTATTGTGTACGCGGAACGTATGTCAGACATGATGTCTGAAGAGGCGGGTTGGGTCAAGCCATCCAGCCGAAGAAGGGACAATTCCGGGCATCGGTTTACTCGAACAGGCGTGCGAATTCCTGGAGACCTTCGTTCTCCAATTCATCGACGGGAATGAAACGCAACGCGGCTGAATTCATGCAGTAACGTAAACCGGTTGGTTCGGGCCCATCGTTGAAGACATGGCCCAGGTGTGAATCGCCTCTGCGGGAGCGCACCTCCGTCCGAGGCCAGATGAGTTTGTAGTCCGTTTTTTCAACGATGTTTTCCGCAACCAATGGTTTCGTAAACGACGGCCATCCGGTTCCGGACTTGAACTTATCGATCGAACTAAATAGCGGTTCCCCTGAGACAACGTCGACATAGATACCGGCCTCCTTGTTGTCCCAGTACTCATTTTTGAACGGCGGTTCGGTGCCCTCATTCTGCGTCACGTCGAATTGCATCGGTGTTAGCTGGACTTCTAGCTCAGCCCGTGACGGTTTTTTGAATACGACGGATCCTTGAATCGGTTCCGGATGGTATTCGCGATCATCACCCCATACTTCGTCGATGAATGCGTCGCGTCCCGAACGATAGCGATAGTATTTGTATTTCAGCGTGCTCTTTTTGTAGTAGTCTTGGTGATAATCTTCGGCAGGAAAAAATGTTGCAGCCTCACGTATGGGTGTGACGATCGGCTTTTCAAAGCGACCGGAGTCGATGAGTTTTTGTTTGGAAGTTTCGGCGAGTTTTCTCTGGTCATCATTTTGAACGAAAATCGCCGACAGATACGAATTACCGCGGTCAACAAACTGGCCTCCGTCATCGGTTGGATCGATCTGTCGCCAAAAGACTTCTAACAAATCGTCGTAGCGAATCTGCGTTGGATCAAACGTGATACGAACCGCTTCAACGTGTCCGGTATCGGTGTGACAGACTTGGTCGTAGGTCGGGTTTTCGACATGACCACCGGTGTAACCCGATTCGGCCTGGATGACACCCGTCAATTTCTCGAAAGGAGGTTCCATGCACCAGAAGCAACCTCCGGCAAAGATCGCCGTTTCACTCTGGTCGGGCATCGGTAAAACTTTGTCAGGAACCGAATTGTTGCCGTTCCAGAAACGTGCAGCAAAGACCGTTGCTGCGGCGAGCGATGCCAAGACTAACGCCAATTGGGTTCGTTTTTTCATGGATCGGTTCCTTTGGTTACAAGTAGGTGCCAGTCCAGTTCAATGACAACCAATAGCTGAATTCAGCATCCGCTACATGCGAGAGTCAATCACCAGTTGAGTGGCAACGTAGGCGAACCATCTTCTAATATTCTTCGTCGTTGTGGCCAGCGAAAGTCGGAAAACCGGCTAAAATGCACGCTTTGTCCGCCCCTCCTTAGATGAAATGATCCAAATCATGGCTCGACCGACACTGTTTGTATTGTCCACGTTGTTTTTGTTAACAACGATTTTCAACGTGGCCGTAAACGCGGCCGATGCAACAGAATTGTTGCGAGATGACTTTTCATCGCTCCAACATCCGACCCGAAAAGCACAGCGGGGCGATTGGAAGATTGCCGATGGGATGGCGTCGGTCAAACAGGATGACGAACTGTACAGGAAGTATCAAAACCATGGTCCGATCATGGTTTACGAGATCCCGCACGTCGACGCCAAGGCCGTGGTGGAATTTAAGCCACAGGGTTGCAAGACCGTTGTTTTCACGATGGACGCGGCCGAGGGCGGTCATGCGTTTCGTGTGATCCTGCGGAGCGAATCGCTCGGCCAACCCAGTATGGTTTTAACTTACGCGGAGAAACCGGCCGATGACAAGGCAAAGCCAATCGTGCTTGATCGCGATGTGCCGAAATTGAAAGAGGGCCAGTGGCATCGGATCGAAGTTTCCGTCAAGGGCCAACACGCAACTGTCAAGATTGGTGATCAGTCGTTTGAGGTGCAGCACGCTCGAATCGCCCAACAAAAGGGTATCGTCAAATTGGGCTTTTCCTTCGGCGAGTTGGCGATTCGGAACTTCACGATGGACGCCATTTAATTTTTTCAGACGCCGGTCGGGTTTTGGAAGTTTTTAGCGGTGAACCAATGACGTTGATCGCTCTGCGATCAAAACGTCCTGATCGCGGAGCGATTAGCGACGATCGAATCAATTCTCTTCCTTGGTGACGTTTTATGCCATTTATGTCATTATCGATTCGCGGGTTGGTGTTAGTGGGGGTGATGCTTGCAACAGGGATCGCATGTTGTCAAGACGCGCCGACGAAGCAGGCGACGATCTATCGTATTTGTCCCGAGACACCAGCAGAGTTGCGGCGTCTGTTTCGACCTGGCGAGACCGAGTTGCCGATCGTCAGCGCGCATCGTGGTGGTGCCGGCCCCGGATATCCGGAAAACTGTATCGCAACATTTGAGCAAACGTTGTCAAAGGGCTTTGCGATGCTGGAGATCGATCCGCGATTGACAAAAGATGGTCAGGTCGTGGTCCATCATGACGCCACCTTGGATCGGACCACAACCGGTATCGGAAAGCTGGTCGACAAAACTCTGGATGAACTTCAACAATTGCGATTAAAGGATTCCGAGGGTCGCGTCACCGAGTACAAAATCCCGACACTGGATCAAGTGATCCGGTGGGCGCGGGGAAAGACCATTTTGGTGTTGGATCAGAAGGACGTTCCGTTGGCGACGCGCGTAACGAAAATCAGCGACAACAATGCGGAGTCCTACGTGATGTTGATCATTGGAAATTATCGCGATGCAAAAATGTGTTACGAAATGAATTCTGATATCATGATGGAAGTGATGGTGCCTAGTCATGAAAAGGTCGATGCCTTCGACGCTACCGGAATTCCCTGGGACCACGTCATCGCGTTTCTCGGTCACGTCCCTCCGGATGATCCAACGCTTTACGCGTCCGTTAATCAAAAAGGTGCTTCGACGATGGTTGGCACTTCCCGAAACCTTGACCGCGAGTATCAACAGCGAATCGCGAAGGACGAAAATGGATTGCGCGTTGACTATCAGTCGCTACTGGATCGCGGTGCGGATGTGATCGAAACCGATCTGCCGCGTGAATTGAGTCACCTGCTTTACAGGGCCCGGCTGGATACTTGGGTGAATCAGCCTGCGTTGCGAAAGGAGTGATGGCGTGGGGCGCTGGATTTGTCGTGTTTCGCGTTTTTTGCTTTTGGTTCGGGTGTGTAGGACGCCTCAATGAGGTCTTAAAGTCGTTGCCAAAGGCGTTGGTGTCGGAGATGCTTGACGAGCGACAGCGGCGTGACAACGCTCGTTCATTGTGACGATTCAATGACCGCGAAAATGATCAGCGTTTTATGAACGGGTCAACATCTATCCATAAGATGCGTCTGGGCATGGTGGTCTTGGCCGGAACGTGCGTGATCGCGGTTGCCGGTTATGTGATCGCGGGATGGTCGTTGCTGGACGCGGTCTACATGGTGGCGATCACGATTTTCGGGGTAGGTTATGGCGAGGTGCGTCCGGTCGTCGATCCCGGATTGAAGTTATTCACTCTGGCCGTCGTCGTGACGGGGTGTAGTTCCGGTATCTATGTCCTTGGCGGTTTCGTTCAGATGATCGCCGAGGGAGAAATTCAACGAGCACTTGGAGCGCGACGCATGAGCCGCGGAATCGAGCAGACGGTCAACCACGCCATCATTTGCGGGTACGGCCGTGTCGGCCAAAGATTGGTTGATGAGTTGCGTGAGTCGGGAGTCGACTTAGTCGTGGTCGATCGCAACTCGGAACGATTGGCCGACGCCGAGCGCGACGGCATCTTGGTCGTTTCCGGCGATGCATCGGAGGAAGCCGTGTTGCGTCGCGCGGGCATCGATCGGGCAACGGTATTGGCGACCGTGTTGCCGGGTGATGCCGAGAATGTTTTTGTGACGCTGACGGCGCGCGAGTTGAATGAAACAATCCAAATCATCGCACGGGGAGAGTCCGAGGCGACGGAGCGAAAGCTGATTCGGAGCGGTGCAAATCGCGTTGTTTTGCCGACAATGATCGGAGCATCGAAGATTGCGCAGTTGATTGCTTGCCCGACCGTCGAACGGCTCGTCAGCGACGCTAAATCTTTTTCAAGAATGAATCAGGACTTGGAAGCATTCGGATTAGGAATGGCGGAAATTCCGATTGGAGCCCAGTCCGCATTGGTCGGGTGCACGATCAAGGACATCGAACTGACGGGCGACGGAGGGAACGTCGTTGTAGCCATCAATCGATCCGAGGGCGAAGTCGTTCGCAACCCGAAGATGGATGACGTGGTCGGGGCCAATGACCGGTTGATTGTCTTGTCGCACAAGGAGGATCTGCCTGCCGTGACACGCCGGGCTGCCCAGAAGTCCGAACAGAGGATGTATCGCGGAACTCGCTATTAAAGCGATCGGCACGCCGACGGTTGCATTCGGTTACAATCTTGAGTGTCGTTGGTCAAAGGAGACACTCATGGATCGTCGTCAGTTCGCAGTCGCCTCGTCGGCGCTGCTTTTAGGTTCTCACGTTTTTTCCCAGTCGCCATCTTCGGACCTTCGTGTTGCCGTGATCGGTCATACGGGGCGCGGAGATTACGGTCATGGGTTGGATACCGTTTGGCAACGTCTCCCTGGGACGTCGATTGTTGCCGTGGCTGACGCATCAGCCGTGGGATTGAAGAAGGAATTGGTCAAGCTGGGGTTGCCCGAGGCGTCTGGGTACGATGATTATCGGCGGATGCTTTCCAAGGTATCGCCAGATCTGGTTGCTGTGTGTCCACGACACGCCGACCAACATCGGGACATGATCTTGGCTGCGGTTCGGTCGGGTGCGAAAGGGGTTTACGTTGAGAAACCTTTCGTGCGCACGCCGGGTGAAGCGGACGAGATTTTGGCGGCTTGTGATGAACATGGAACGAAGGTCGCCATCGCGCATCGGAATCGATATCATCCCGTGATGAAGGTGATCGTTGACCTGATCAAAGAGGGGCGGATCGGACGGATTCTTGAGATCCGAGGCCGCGGCAAGGGCGATCGGCGCGGCGGGGGAGAGGACTTGTGGGTTCTCGGTTCTCATGTGTTGAACATGATTGCGATGATTGCCGGCAAGCCAGGTTCGTGTTCAGCGGTCTCGATGCAGGACGGCAGACCCGCGACGAAGCAAGACCTGCGCGAGGGCGCCGAAGGGTTGGGATTGCTTGCCGGGAATGAACTTCATGCACGGTATCGATTTGAAAACGGGATGATCGCCTATTTTGATTCGATCGCGAATGATGAAACGCGAAACGAAGGATTTGGTCTGCAGATTATCGGCAGTGAAGGCCAAATCTTTATTCGGGCCGACAGAGATCCACTGGCCTACCTCGTTCCAGGAAATCCGTTTCAGCCTCAACAGAGTCCATCGCGTTGGTTGCCGATCACAAGTGGCGGGGTTGATGTCGATGAGCCCAACCCCGAACTGATACAACGCGTCCAGCATCACGACGTCGCGGCGGAGGATTTGATTTCTGCCATCGGAGAGGACCGTCAGCCGTTGTGTAGTGCCGCGGAAGCCACTCAGACGATCGAGATGATTTGCGCCGTGTTCCATTCGCACGTTCGCGGAGGGATGGAAGTTAGGTTCCCGCTAATGGATCGCGAGCACCCTTTTTTGAAGTGGTGAAAGACGGAGGTTTGACCCAACCCGTGCCGAATCGTTATCTCGGTATTAGAGAACGTTACGGAAACGCGTGTCGGTCGCGGTTCGCGTCGTTACGTGTTCTGGACAACGATCGCTTCTTTGGTGTGATAGGATTGTTTGCACTTGGCGCAATATAGATACCACTCGTGACGTTTGATGGCATTCGGACTACGTTTCTTGGTGTACCGCTTTTCCATCGCGTGTCCGCAATGTTGGCACGGGTCTCCTTCCTTCGTCGGCTTCTTCTTAGTGGTGGCGACTTTTTTTGATACGACTTTGGGGGACGCTTCGGCTTGGAACCCGGTATCGATCTCAAGAGATTTCGATTGCATCGCTTCGGTGGCTAACTGATCACAACGATCATTGTCCTGGAGACCCGCGTGACCTTTGATCCAAATCAATTCGACGTCATGTTTCAAGTATTCATTTAAGAAACGCTTCCACAGGTCCGCTTCCCATCGCTTAGGAGCTTTCCATTTGTCGGCGGCTCGACGAAACAGTAGTCCGGTATTGACGGTGTCTACCAAGAACCGCGAATCGCTGTGAAGCCGCACCGTACATGGACGCTTCAGGGCCTCCAGTGCAACGACCGCCGCCATCAATTCCATTCTATTGTGAGTCGTCTGTTCGAATCCGGCACTGAGTTCTTTGAGGTGATCGCCGAACCGCAGCACGGCGCCATAGCCACCTTTGCCACCGTTTTGTTCGGCTCCGCCGTCGGTAAAGATGGAAACGCGTCGTGCCGGATCCGAGTGGTTCGACTTGGTGAGATAAACCAGATCCAATTCCGGGGAGGGCGAAAACGAATAAAGGAGTTCACGCCGAATGTCGATTTCACCGAGTCCACCTCCGACCGCCGGCGGAAAGATTGACAAGGACTTAAATCCCCGTCGTAGCGATTCTTCCAATACTAGTTTTCCCAGCGCACGCACATCTGCACGGCGAAGGTCACTTTTCGGATGGATGCGCGAGGGCGCCAAAAATACCGTCGGGGTGCGCTGGTCGGTCGGAGGCAAAACAAGCAACCTGCCCGGCGCGACCTTGCCGGCGTCGAAAAAACGGTTGTACGCGACCGTGACATCAGCAAACGCCGCCGAACATCGCCTCAGCGCCTCAGAAGGTTCGCCGCCAATGCAATGAACGTCTACGACCAACACGTCCGTTTGCAATTCCGACAGGGGAGTGCTGGAGAATCGGAACATCTGTTGGGGGGATCAACTTTGGCGCGAGATAAGTATTCAACTGTATTGTTCGCCCCCGGGCAGTCGCTGTCTAGTCATGCGACAGCCCAAACAGGTTGGACGATGCAGCGGGAGACGCTTGAGAGTTGTTTTGTGCCGTTGATCAGC
This sequence comes from Planctomycetales bacterium, assembly GCA_020426665.1. Lineage (GTDB taxonomy): Bacteria > Planctomycetota > Planctomycetia > Pirellulales > Pirellulaceae > Stieleria. Next base: position 4,146 of record JAGQPO010000255.1, on the reverse strand, counting down.
GATGTTGCGTGTCGATTTGTGTGTCTAGCGAGATCGGTTTGATGTCGCCGCGGCGGACTCCATCACGCAATCGCTTGGACTGATAGAGTTCCCAGTGACTCGGGCCGCTGAGATCGGACAACGAGACCTCAAGCGGACGCAATTGGCCGACTCGGACGGCGTGATCGTAATAGGGGTTCTTCGAAAGCTCGGACTCCATTGTTTTTCGGAGTATTTCCGAGTCGATCCTGCGGTCCTCTTGTAGATCAACTCTCATGCAATAGGCTGGCGGCTCACCATTGATCGGTACGATGTAGGCAAAGCTCGGGTTCAACTTTAGGCTTTGCATCGTATTGTTGATTGCTTGAGCAACAAAGTCGTCACTCAGTTTTTCGCCAACAAGGTCGCTGACACTTCCCCCACGTCCGATGAATCGAATCAGTGGACATTCATTGTAGAATCCTTCGACTGAAATGATGTCGCCGGTCTGATAACGATAAAGACCTCCGCCGGTTGTGACAACGACGCGGTATTGTCGGTCACGGTCCAATTCGTGCGCGAGGTAGGTGCAATCCGTGGTATCGTCGTCCAGCGGAATGAATTCATAAAAATGTGATCGAACTGACAATGCGCTCGGCTCGTGATCGACGAGCGGAAACGAAACGAAAGCTTCTGTCGAAATCAAGCCTTTGGGTTGGATTTCAACGTCGGGTAACAGATCACGCAACCGCCCGGCGAATCCAACGGAGGGGCCGTCGGTCCAGCAGCTGATCAGCGAAAGGTCTGGCCACAGAAGTTTGGCCTTTTCGCCTACCGACGCACTGGATTCTAAGATTCGTTGGACAGAACAGGTCGATACGTTACGGGCATCAAGGCGTAGATTCTTTAAAAGCCACGTCTTCTCCTCCTGCAACATTCGCAGTAACGACAACAAATACGTCGGACTCCATACCGAAACCAGTGTCATGTCACGGGCTGACAACAACTCGAGTACGGTGGTACGGAGCGTGTCTTCGACACGAACGCCATTGATCATTGATGATTGGACGGCCAATGCATATCTCGCTGCGATTCTGCCGAGCCATCCAAGGTATTGTGAATCGTCGTCGAAGCCGATTTTCAGGCCGGCCTCGGTCCGTTGATCGTCCATCGACGGCGTGATCGACCAGTACGATCGACCTTTTCTAAGGTTGGGGCGTTTTGAAAACAGGTTTGCGATCCAGGCGTCAATCCCGCTTTGAAACTGTCGTCGAAGCGAGTCGGTGTATGGTATCAGTTTGCGCGCACCTGAACTTCCGCTCGTCGGTTGCAACAATTGAACCGGATCGCTTGTCAGGACGCCGTGCTCGCCGGCGGCGATTCGGTCGATCCACGGTGCATGCGACTGGTAGGTTCCGAGCGAAACGGACGATCGAAATTCGGCAGTCGCGCGCAGCGAATCAAAGTGGTGTTTACGTCCGAAATCGCTCCTGGCGTTGGAAGACAGTACGTTGGTCAAAATCGCCCGCTGTGTCGCAGCGACATCGCGCGTACTGCGATCGAATTCTTTCAAAGCACTTCGGCAGGAAAACATCCAACCGGTGTTGGCCAGGTAGGCAAGGCTCATTGTTCCATTGAGACCGGAGCGCTGATCACGAAGTCATCTGACGTAACAATCGGCATCGCGATGACGCGGTACGCGGCGGCGTTAAAGTTGTCTCTCGATAGGGGCGCGATGCAACACAATTCGTCACCTTTGGAATGCCGGGGGTTAATTGCATCAAAGAATCGGACATGGGGATCGCGCAGCCGTTGCTCTGTCACGTCCGCGACATGATCACGCAGCCGACAGCCGTCGTCAGGAGCTTTGATGATACCCTTCGAATTCAGGTAGCGGTCACCAAACTTGTCGCCGGCGACCCGGTCGATGATTCGACCATAACGTGGCGGCGTCGATTGGTTCGGACGCGGGAAGTAAGATTCGAAAAATACCGGCAGGAAACGATAGGTTTTGTAACCCTTGGAAATCAGGAACCAGACTAGTTCTTTTTCCGGGTGAAGGTCAATGATTTGCAGTGCCAATCGTCCCCACAACGTCGCTAGAGGATTATTGGCCCAGTATTTTCGATCAACAATGGTGTCGCCGGAATACAGAACGCCCACCGGGACGCCGTCGACCACGTAATCGCCGAACCACTGAGTCGAAAACCCCAAAACATTGCCGCTGGTTGGACACCTGGCGATGACGACCCAGGTTTTGGATTGAAAGTCTGACTCAAATGTGTCGCGGTAAACGTTGTCGTAGTAACGCGTCATCAATTCAAACATTTCTCGACGATCTTGGTCGCAGACGTCGCCAATTTTCATGACTTGACCGACCAGTCGTGGCGGTGCAATGGTTTGATTCATCGTCGTTGTGACCTACAAACAACCCAGTTCAAGGTAGAAAGGATGGCCTGTCTGATTCTTTGGTAAATTCGAGATCGGTCCCCAGTTTACCGCGTACAGTTCCGTTTCGTATCTCAATCGGCTCAATCGCCAGCAGGACGATAGCAGGGGATCGCCGTCACATCGGCCCAGCAAAAGCATTGGGGCATCACATCGTTTTGCCAATTCGATCAGAGTCGTAACCATCAAGTGTCGGTCGTCGCCACGAACCGCAAGCAAACTGACGTAGGCCGCGGCCAGTGGATTGCCGATTCTCGGTAAAACCACCTGCCCCGAGACTTTTGCCCAAAGGTTCGACAGCGGTCGGGCCATTCGGATCGCGGGCCGATAGTTGCGCACAACGGTTTGACGGAATGCAGATTGATTCCATGCCCCAGCGGTCGCCACGATTTCGTTGTCACGAAGAACGACGATGATGTCTGCTGGGGCCAAACCTCGGAATGTTCCCGTTGACGGATGAAAGTCCTCGTGATCATAGACAGGAAAGAACGTTCGTCGTCGCGCCATTTCATCCAGGAATGTCAGCCACGGTTCCATCGACGGCAGGTCGGATAATCTGATGATAGACAAGTCGCATGAGGCGGATGATTGACCGCCAAGACGCGATCTGGAAAGTCTGTGGGTTGCCAAGGCGAATGTATTGAGCGTGCCGATCCGATGATAGTTTGGCAGGTTCGCTCGACCAGACGTTAACACTCGTTTTGCGTTGGCGTTGGTGGAGGCGATCGTCGTCAAATAGTATTTCGGACGTTTGGGATCCGCGTCGTGCAATTGTCGCAGGAACTGAAATCCACGCGCCAGCAATCCGCTGCCGCGGACGCGGGGCGCGAAACGCAGTCCGCCCAGGTACCCGATGCGAGTTTGTTTGCCACCGACGTAGACCATTCGGCTCGAACGCGTCGCGATACAGACGATCCGGCCACAAGAAAGGTCGCGACAGACAATCGTTTGGCATTCTCGACCGAGCACTTGGTTGCCATCGAAAAAGTTGGGTTCACGCTCGAAGGCCAACGTTACGTCGCCGGGCATCGGTGTCTCGGCCATCAATCTTCGCAACGCAGCGTCGTCATCGGGAACGGCCAGTTCGAAGTGGTAGCGGGTCAACGGTCACATCCTGTCAGGATTGGGCGGACAATTTTTCTCGCCCGTTGTTTAGCCGATTTTAGCTGTGATCGGTGTCGATAAAAGTTCATCCACGTCGCACGCATGTTCCGACTGCAGGATTTGGCCGCGCCAATTTGCGTCGCCCAGCGGCAAACCGTTCCGCCCTGAAACGTCTTTTTGGTGCATCGCGTTGATCATCCAGTAATTCATCCACATCCATGGATCCCGCCAATTGACTCGGTGCATCGAGCGACGCGCGATACTGGGCCAACCGTAAAATTCACGTCGGGCACGGACGCACAAATCGGCCAGTTCTTGGGGACTCATCCGCGCCGGAGAGAACGGAATCATGTTGTAGCGATACGTCGGATCGTTCCACCAATTTTCGAACAGTAATCTGCCGGCGTTTTTCATCCGCTGGTACAGCGGAGTCCCGGGGAAGGGGGTGATGTGGTTGAACGCGCCGATGAACAATCCTTCGCTTTGTGCAAATTCCATCGTTTGTCGAAAGGTGTCCGGCGTGTCGTGATCGTAACCGAAGATGAAGGTTCCATAGATTCGTAGACCGTGGGCGCGAAAGTTTTTCATCGCCTGTCGGGGTCCTCCTTTCATCAAATTGAACCCTGTGTTCATCTG
>JAGQPO010000254.1 GCA_020426665.1 Planctomycetales bacterium | reverse complement strand
GGGACGAGACCGCCAAACCGGCTCACCGTTTTTTTGCATTCGACAAAGCGACGGGTGAACTGGTGTGGATTACCAGCACACGACCTTTTCCAGAAGATACGACCTATAGCACACCCGTCATCGTGTCGATTAACGGCCAAGACACAATGATTGCCGGCGCTGGCGACGGATCGTTGTACGGGATTCAACCGAGAACCGGAAAAATCTTGTGGAGCGATGCCATTTCGCGCCGCGGTCTGAACACGTCTGTGGTCGTCGATGATCACGGCCAGGTTTTCACGACTCATGGGGAAGAGAACCCGACCGGAACGGCGATGGGAGCAGCGGTTCGGATCGACGCCACGCGCGCATCGTTGGATGGTCCGTCGGCCGAAGTCTGGCGGACTCGCGAAATCACGATCGGCAAAAGCTCTCCATTGCTTGTTGGAAATCGGCTGTACGTGGTTGAGGATTCCTCGCACTTGCATGTCCTGGATACCGAAACTGGCGCTGAGATCGGCGACGGGTTGAAATTGGGGACTTCGATGCGGGGAAGCTTGGTATACGCAGATGGAAAGATTTACGGATGCACGGCAACGGGATTCTTCCATATTCTGCGTCCGACCGAGGACGGAATCGAATCAGTCCATAAATCGCGTTTGCCTCGGGGAACCGAGGTCGGTGGTTCGCCGGCAATTTGGGCTGGTCGAATCTATTTACCCACAACGCTGGGGTTGTATTGCTTGGCCACCGATGAAAACCATGCCGATGCGGCGGGTGCGGACGACCAGGCGATTGCAGCAACGGACGACGTAGGCGGCGCAAGCGTGTCGGATCAAGCCGTCGCCCAACTTCAAGTAATCCCAGCCGAAGCGATTGTAAAGCCGGGGTCCAAGTTGCCACTGCGGTTGGTCGCGTTCAATTCGATTGGCCAAAGCGTGCCCGTTCCGTCAGGGGTTGTTTTTGACGTTTCAGGCGCCGGCAACGTTGATGCAGACGGCGTTCTTCACCTACCACCAGGTGATCGACATGTGGAAAGCCGTGTGACGGCACGCCTCGGAAACATCGTCGCGACTTCTCGATTTCGGGTTGTTCCTTCGCTGCCGTGGCATTTTGACTTTTCGGATAATCAGGTACCGATTACGTGGATCGGCGCCGGTTATCGGCATGAGCCGAGGAAGGTCGAAGGTGACGGAGTGCTTGTGAAAATCACAACGATTCCCAAAGGCACCCGAAGCCAATCTTGGATGGGACCGGTCGACATGCATGACTACACGATAACGGCGGACGTCAAAGCGGGTGCTGCGGCAAAGTTGCCCGACATCGGGCTGATCGCCCAACGATACACAGTCGACTTGATGGGAGCCAATCAACAAATCCAAATTCGTACGTGGCCTGCCCAAAACCGTATGGCTCGCAGCGTTTCTTTCTCGTGGCAAGCCGAGACGTGGTACACCATCAAATTTCGATCCTCCATCGAAAACGACCAAGCCGTCTTGCGGGCAAAGGTGTGGCCCCGAGGTACGGAGGAGCCCGCCGAATGGATGTTGACCGCAACCGACGATGCGGCAAATCGTCAGGGTAGTCCAGGAATGTTTGGCAATGCAACAAATGCAGAAATCTTTATCGACAATCTGTCGGTGATGGCCAACGACATGCTCTAATGTGTCGCGCGCCTGACGGCATGCCAACCTGGATCGGTACCCTTTTTGAACACACGGTTTGCAACACGATGAAATATTTGGTTTGGGGCTTGGTTTTATTGCTTGTCGTCCTGCACCAGGACATTTGGAACTGGGGAAATGATCACCTGATGTTTGGGTTTATGCCAGTCACGCTGGCCTACCACGCAGGTCTGTCCATCGCGGCCAGCATTGTCTGGTTCATGGCAACGAAATTCGCCTGGCCGCTCGACATGGATGACGAATCGGATGCCGTCTCGCAAGCTGGCGAAGCTGAAGGAGCAAAGTCATGAGCCCTGGAGTCATTAAAATCTCGATCATTGGCGTCTATTTGGCGGCGTTGGTTTTCCTCGGGTTGTTTTCATCTCGGCTGGGTCGAGGCACGTCCAAGGATTATTTGCTGGCCAGCCACTCGATCGGTCCGTTTCTTTTGTTGATGTCCCTGTTTGGCACAACGATGACGGGTTTTGCGTTGGTCGGATCAACTGGCGAAGCGTTTGCGGAAGGTGTCGGCGTCTATGCGATGCTTGCGTCGTCATCAGGGATTATCCATTCGCTGTGCTTCTTTGTGCTGGGCGTCAAGCTATGGTCCTGGGGGAAAAAGTATGGTTACACGACCCAAATCGGATTTTTTCGCGACCGCCTGGACAGTGACAAGATCGGGATTGTCCTGTTTCCGATCCTGGTCGGGCTTGTCGTCCCCTATTTGTTGGTCGGCATCATCTCCGCCGGTAAAGCGATCGAAGGCGCGACGCGTGGCGATTTTCCGGCGCTGACCGAGACGGGAAGCATTCCGCCCTGGTTGACTGAGCTGGTGATTTGCGTTGTCGTTCTTGTTTATGTTTTCTTCGGCGGAATGCGTGGCACGGCTTGGGCCAATGCATTTCAGACGATTGTGTTCATGGTCCTGGGAGTCGTGGCGTTCTACTTGATCGCCACGGGGCTTGCCGCAAAGTCTGTAGAAAGCGGTCGCGCTCATGAACACCGGGGGAACGAGCGTGTGGTTCGAACCGACCCGCCAACCGGATTGATGGATTCGCTTCAAATCGTTAGCCAAGAGATCCCGCGTTCAAGACGCGTTCGTGCGGCGGTCGGAGTGGAAGACCAGATTGAAACGGTCGAAGCGCCAGCCAAGTTTCGTACGCGGGAACGAATGGACCCGTGGTTGTTCTTGACTTACATGTTGATTCCGTTTTCCGTCGGAATGTTCCCGCACCTGTTTCAACACTGGTTGACGGCAAAGAATGCCAACGCGTTCAAATTACCAGTCGTCGCGCATCCGGTGTTCATATTGATCGTGTGGATTCCCTGCGTCTTGATAGGCGTCTGGGCAACCACCGGCCTGATTGACATTCCCCCGCCTATCGCAAGTGACCCGAACAAGGTACTTGGATTCATGGTCAAGTCACTGTCAGGTGATGTCCTGGGCGGTTTTCTGTTGGCAGGGATCTTGGCTGCAATTATGTCAAGTTTGGACAGCCAGTTCTTGTGCATCGGCACAATGTTTACCAAGGACATTGTTGTTCACTATGCCGGCGAAGATCGTTTTTCAGACCGTCAGGTGGTGATGATTTCACGCGGATTCATTGTCGCGGTCGTTGCGGCGACTTTCTTGTTAAGCCTGACAACCATTGCGCAAACAAGAGTGTTTCAGTTGGGAATCTGGTGCTTCAGCGGATTTAGTAGTTTGTTTCCACTGGCGCTGCTGTCGATCTATTGGCGTGGATTAACCAAATGGGGAGCCTACGCGGGCGTATTGACTGCGGCTTCGGTGTGGTTCTGGTTGTTCTCGGCTTCCGAGTTCGGTGCCATCGAAAACTGGTCCGTCGATTTGACGCTCTTCGGCAGCACCATTCACACGATGCCCGTTGCATCCATGTTCCTGGCGTCGACAATCGCAACGATTGTTGTTTCGGCCGTGACGCCCAAACCCAGCGCCGCTTCGATCAACAAGTTTTTTCCGGCAAAGTCGACATCGTAGCGCTTTGCTCCAATTCGATTTTAGGGTAGCGGAACTCGTCGAGAGTTCCGGCCGGAACCAGGAATCGCCGAAAGTCTTGACGACTTCCGCTACGGTCGAAACCCTAATTCGCTGATGTAGAAAGCATGGACAAATGGATTTGGAACGACTCCGTTCAAATGCCAATTTGAACGGCGCGTCCCAACCCTAATCCGCGTTCGAAAATCGAAGGAACCATTTCTGGGCTTCGATTGCCCAGAACACGATTGTGCTGATGACGATGCACAAAACCAGTTCCCATGCGCTTAACGGCGAAGTCTTGAAAATGTTTTGCAGCGGCGCCCAATAGATGACGGCGACCTGAAGGGCAAACGTCAATCCGACCGATCCGACCAGTGCCATGTTTGAGAAGATACCGATTCGAAACAACGAATCTTTTGATGATCGAATTGCCAGTGCGTTGCCCATTTGTGTCAACGTCAATACAGTAAAGATGATCGTCCGCCAGTGGTAATCGTTTGACTCGCTCGTGTTCCAACTCCAATAACCCATCACCAGCGAAACGATTCCCATCAGCAGTCCGATCCAGGCAATGTCTCGAATCATTTTGGCGTCGAAGATCGGTTGGCTGGCGGGATACGGTGGGCGACGCATCGTATCACTTTCTGCTTTCTCCATCGCGAGCGCCAGCCCCGGCAATCCGTCCGTGACAAGATTGATCCACAGGATTTGCAGCGGCAATAGTGGCAAAGGCATTCCCAGCAAAGGCCCGAGAACCATCACCCAAATCTCGCCGGCGTTGCTGGTCATGGTGTATTTAACAAATTTGCGAATGTTGTCATACACGATCCGTCCTTGTTTCACGGCGCCGACAATGGTCGCAAAGTTGTCGTCTAATAGAATCATTTGTGATGCTTCTTTCGACACGTCGGTACCGGTGATCCCCATCGCTACGCCGATATGAGCTTGCTTCAGTGCCGGGGCATCGTTGACGCCATCACCCGTCATCGCGACAACTTGCCCCTGGTCCTGGAGCGTCTGCACCAATTTCAATTTGTGTTTGGGTGCGACTCGCGCATACACGGATGTCCTTCTGATGGTTTCGGCCAAGTCTTCGTCGTCGATTTGGTCCAGATCTTGGCCCGTCATCGCCACTCCGTTGCCTGCAATATTCAATTGACGTGCGATATGTTGCGCCGTCAAAGGGTGATCTCCCGTGATCATGATGGGACGAATCCCGGCCGAGCGACATTGTGCGACGGCATCTGCAACTTCGGCTCGCGGCGGGTCGATAATGCCAAGCATTCCGAGAAAGATTAATTGTTGTTCCACAGGTTCGGGCCACCCTCCGGAAGGTTGCCCGTCCAAGGGTCGAAGCGCGACTCCCAACACTCGCATGCCGTCGGACGCCAAATTTTCGTGTGCCGCTGCAATCCGCTGGACAACTGTTTGATCCATTGCCTTGGGTTCGTCATCGTCCCAGTAATATTCACAATGTTCGACCAATCCATCGACGGCGCCCTTCGTAAATGCGATGTAATCTCCATCTAATTCCGCGATCGGATTCAAGGCGGTCATTGCGGGGCAATCAACGTTATTGGTTTCAGCCGATTTGACCCGGTGAATCGTTGTCATGCACTTTCGATCCGAGTCAAATGGCAGTTCGGACTCTCTGGGAAAACAACTTTCCAATCTGTCCTTGCGCAAACCCAAGTGGGCTGCTGCGATCACCAGGGCACTTTCCGTCGGTTCGCCAATGGATTGAAATTCATTCTCCGTCGACATCGATTCAAGCGAGGCGTCATTGCACAACGCGGCACCAGCTAACAACATTGCCAGGGTCGAGTTTTCCGCAACTTGACAACGCACTCGCCCAGTGGCCGTTTCACCGTCACTGTCTCGCGCATTCACATCGCTGCCATGAATCGTTCCTCCTATATCGAGACGCCGGCCCGCGACGTCCAGTACGGTGACCGCCATTTTGTTCTGCGTCAACGTTCCTGTTTTGTCACTACAAATCACTGTAACTGAGCCCAGTGTTTCAACAGCGGGTAACTTCCGTATCAAAGCGTGCTGATGAAACATCCGGCGTGCGCCGAGCGCCAGTGCAACCGTTGCCACCGCCGGTAAACCTTCCGGAACAACCGCGACCGCCAAACTTAACGCTGTCATTAACATTAATGCTGGGTCTTCGCCACGCAGGATGCCCAGACCAAACACAACGGTGACAATCCCAACGGCGACAAGAGCTAGTGTCCGGCCTAATTGCGCGAGGCGTTTCTGTAACGGCGTCGGCTCCGATTCGACATTCTGCAACGAACTTGCGATTCGCCCAAGTTCGGTGTCCATCCCAGTCTCGGTGACGATGGCCTGGCCGTGCCCGTGCGTCACGACCGTCCCCATAAAAGCCGAGTTGTTGCGATCTCCGATCGGCAGATCATCGTCGCTTTGCAATATTTCGGTCTGTTTATCAATGGATCCTGATTCGCCGGTCAGTGCCGATTCCTGGATTCTCAAATTGACGGCTTCAATCAACCGGCAATCCGCCGGGACATAATTACCGACTTCGATCAGTACGATTTCCCCAGGGACAATTTCACGAGCCGAGACTTCGTGGACCATTCCGTCGCGCCGAACACGGACCGTCGGCAACGCAAGTTGCTTGAGCGCGGTCATCGCCTTTTCAGCTCGATAGTCTTGTGCAAAACCTAGGATTGCGTTCAGGAAAACGATCGCCAAGATGACAATTGAATCGGTGTACTCGTGCAAGAATGCAGAGATGATGGCCGCTCCGATCAGCATCAACACCATCGCCCCGCTGATCTGTTCGACAAGGATTCGCCATGGTCCCCGACCACCGGTTTCGATCAGTTCATTTGGGCCGTGCCGCAGCAAGCGATCGGCGGCCTGTGCCTGTTTCAATCCTTCGGCAAGGTTGGAATCCAGCAACTCGGCCGTGTCACGAGCAGTCTTTCGATGCCAGTCGGTCACGAAGTGGGTCTCTCTTGGAAGTGAAAACTAGTGCAACGTCAACGTTTGAATTTTGGTAGCGGAACTCGCCAAGAGTTTCGATTCGTCCGGCAATTGACAAAAGTCTTGATGACTTCCGTTACGTTCCCAACCCCAAAACTAAGAATTACGAAACACAATGTAGGCTAAGGCGTGCGAGTACGGACGACGGTAAATGCGTTGGCACCAAGCCAACAGAAACCCTATCGTAATCTCTTGAGTCAGGTTGTGGTACTTTCGGCAAATTGACCACTATGCAACCGCCATACGAACACCGTGTTAGCGGCACATTGCTTGCAATCTTGCGATTCCAGCCCTATTTTCCGATCCACCGCAGGTGTCTGAAGTAAGCCAGCATTCCGATTGCGACGGCGGCCATCAAAACAAGGGCCATCGGATAGCCGAATTGCCATTGTGTTTCCGGCATGTTCCAAGGCGACGCTTCATTCGAAAAATTCATCCCGTACAATCCGGCAATGAATCCGAGCGGAATGAAAATAGTCGCGATAATGGTCAGCACCTTCATCACTTCATTCATTCTTAAACTGACCATCGACATGTAAAGGTCCTGCAGGTCCGAACAACTGTCGCGTGTGCTTTCGAGCATTTCGACGATACGCAAGGCATGGTCCGCGACGTCACGCAAATGAAATCGCGTATCGTCCGAGACAAGGGCGCCTTGGTAGACAATCAAGCTGCCCACCACATCACGCTGTGACCAAGCATTTCGACGAAGGTTTCGGACGTCGTGGCGTATCGAGTGAAGCCGTTTGACAAGCGAAAAATCCGACGCGGACTCAGTAAGTGTGTCTTCAATTTCATCCAGCAAATCACCGTACCGAATCAGGGCGGGGAAGTACGAGTCGATGATCGCATCCATCAACGTGTAGACGAAAAAATCACTTCCGCGGCTTCGTATTAGACCGTTTGCATTTTCCATTCGTTCGCGGATCGGATCAAAACAATCACCATTTCGTTCTTGCCAGGTTAGTACAAAGTCTTTGCCCAGAAAGATGCTGACCTGTTCCAAGTCTAAGTCGCCGTTATGGTGCGGCATACGCAAAACCAGATACAGGTGGTCGTCGTAAACATCCAGCTTGGGACGCTGATGAGTATTAACAACGTCTTCCATCGCCATCGGATGAATGCCAAACTTTTGCCCAACCCGTTCAATGATTTCCTTATTGCCAAGCCCGACAACATTGACCCACGTGTTAGCATCACTGCGGGGGGTGGGTATTTGATCTGGTGAAAGGTCGCAAAGACGCGTAACCTTTTCCCGGTTGAACTGCGTCACGTCAATCCTAGGATGCGGTGATTCATGGTCGATCACAATGGTGCCGGGACTGGTTCCCGGTCGGACTTGACGGTGACGCCGGCGTTTACGTTTT
>JAGQPO010000253.1 GCA_020426665.1 Planctomycetales bacterium | reverse complement strand
GGGCTGGTCCGCGTCGGGTTGCTGGTGACGGTCAAGACACTGGCGTGCGTCAGCAGCCCGCCGCGCGGCGTACCGGCCAATGAGACCTTTCGGAAATCATCGCCTTCGACACCGCCGATGCCGTAGAAATCAGCAAGCGGCTGGTTCAGGTAGGTAAAGTCGGCATCCAGCAACGTCGTGACCGGCAAGTTTTCTCGCATCACGCCGGCGAAAAAGGTCAACGTTTCACGCATCATCAGTTCGCGGATCTGGTCGTCAAAGCCGCGATACATTTTTGTGTCCGGGTCAACCTTGTCCAAGTTTCTGATTTGCAGCCACTGCGAAGCAAAGTTCTCAACGAACTCGTTGGCGCGGCGGTCTTTGATCATCGATGCGATTTTGTGTAAAAGTCGATCTCGGTCTCGAATCGTGCCGTGATGCGCCATCATCAGCAATTCGTCATCCGGCATGCTGCTCCACAAAAAGTACGAGATTCGGGTGGCGAGTTCGTAATCGGTGATCGGCGGCATTTCACCATTGGGAAGTGCCGATTGTGGTTGTTCGACTTTGAACAGGAACGACGGAGAAACGATGATCGCCCCGATCGCGACTTGGATACTCTCTTCAAAGGACCCATCAGCCGCGCGGACCTGGGCGGCCAGTTCGGCCAAGCGGTCGACCTCCGCCGCAGTCGCGGGGCGACGAAAAGCGCGACTGGCGAATCTTGAAATCACGGCGCGCGTCGCTTGATCGACATCAATGTCTTTCGACGGCGTGACGAAGATGATTCTCCGATGACTCGGGGGGATCTTAGATGCGTCAACCGACGCGTTGCGAGATTCGGTTCCCGTCAGTTTGACATGATAGAGGTGCAGGTTTCGATCGGCGACTTTTTCGACGTAGTAATCGTTAATGAAGCTGATCTCAATCGTTCGCTTACCCTTGCCCAGCCGCATCGGAATTGTGAATTCCTTGGCGTCTTCGTTGGGGATATCGATCACTTTGGGGCGAGCGCCCCAATTCACTTCGGCTTTGACCGGCGCATCGCCACCTTGGTCACCGGCGGCCGTCAGTGTCAATTCATACATACCGCCGAATGGTAGTGTCACTTCCAATGAGACGGTTGCGTTGGACGCCAGGACAAGTGGGACGTTGCCGCCACCATATTTCTCCGCCCCGACCAATGCCGATGGGCTGCGTTCGATTTCATACAATTCCGGCGGCGGCGGCGTGTAAATTGCGTCACCGGCGATTTGAAGTGCGGCATCGACGTACTTTTCCATCAATAACGGAGGCAACGAAAGTACGTCGCCGATGTTGTCGAATCCGTAGCCGACGTCATCACCGGGGAAGTCGGCGGCCGGCTGGTAATCAACACCGGTCAGATCGCGGATCGTGTTGCGATACTCGACGCGATTAAGTCGGCGCAGTGCAACTCGGCCGGCATTCGGATTCTGGACGCAATCAACCACATTGGTCAGCGCGTCGATCATCCGAACCATTCGCTGACGCGTGTCGGGATCCAGTTCCGGTCCGTCTTCCGGAGGCATTGTGCCGAGCCGCAGATGGGCAATCGCCTGGGTCCAACGACCCCGATTACTTTGAAGACTCGCAGCTCGGTCGTCAGACACTAAGTCGATTTCGCTGGCAGAATCGTGACAGTCGTAACAATACGTCCTCAGCAGCGGCTGCAACTGAGTCTTAAAATTCGCCTCGCGAGTCGCCGTATCCGCCAGACAGGGGTTACCAAACCACGCCATCCAGGCAGCAGCAAGGACCAATCGCATCGTTCGGCGGAGACAACAATCAAGCATAGACGGGAAATAATCTACGGCGAAGTCGTGTTCAAAGCGGGAAAACGAATCAATTTCAACACAGTTTACCTCATAGGAAACGCAGCAAACACGGCCGTGATGCTCACCATTGTCGAACGTTTATCACAATCGATCCCGAATCGCGGATACACCAATGCGGATAAAATAGATCGTGTGTTCGATTTGCTGCTACTCCAACTGACAATCTCCATGGTTCGCCCGCTACCCTCTCCGTGTTCTGTCTTTCGGTGAGTTACAGAACGTTTGGTTGCAGTAGACGCGACCGGCGTCGGGGAAATCCGTCGCAGGCGTACGATTCGCTTTGGCGATATGGTTGGCAAGGACCTGCGATACCGTGGTACTTCAAAAAGGAACGCGACCTCTGGACCGACGCAGGTTGGGAACCGTTGCGCCGACTTGGACACGCACGATGGTTTCTGCGCGAGGCAAACCAACCGGTGATGCACTGATCGGTCTCCACCGAAGGTGAGTTGGCAGCGTCAGGAGCAACAGGCCAATAATCGTCTTGTTTCAAGCGACTCGGTCCACAATCGACGGGCTCGGAAGCGCCGATTCTTGGCGTGGGCGAAAAAGGGCGTGGGAACGACAATTGATTGGAGGAGGATGCGAAACCTTCGTCCCTTGAGTGGCCCGTCCCGCCGAGAAGTGTAACGCAAATCTCTGGGATAATTCTGGAGCCGTACAGAAGCTTCGATATTACGGGCGTTTTGGTCGCCGTTGGCCGTCCCAAGCACCGTTGCATTAACTACGAAAAATTTAGTAGAAAGTGACTCGGCGACGGACAGCCGGTTTCACCAAGTGTGTCATGGGCACTCAACCCCTTGAAAGGATACTGCAATGAATTGTTCTCCAAGCCTGGTCGGTCGGTGCGTTTTCGCGGCCGTCTTGGTCTTTTGTGCGACACCGTTTTCCGGGCCTGCCCAAGCTGCGGGACAACAGCCGACGAGGTCGGCCATTGGCCCCGGCGACGTGAACACTTCGGTGAGCCGGGTGTACACGTTTGTGGACAAAACTGGACTGGGGCACCAACATGCGATTGAAGGCAAACTTTTGTCTGGACGTCTGATGGTCGGAGCCCGAGAGAATGCCGGTCAGTTGGTTTTTGATATGCGATCGTTCGACGCAGACACCACGAAAGCCAGACGCTTCATTGGTTTGGAAGGGACGACAAGCGAGTCGACGCGAACGCAAGTCAATGACAACATGCGCGGAAGCGATGTGTTGGATGTCAGCCGATATCCGACCGCGACCTTTGATGTTGTTTCCGTCATTGCCACCGGACGATCCGGCAAACAGGGGCCCCCTGTCTATTCACTTTCCGGCACATTCACGCTTCATGGTGTGACGAAACCGTTGGAAGTGAACGTCGAGATCGACCAGCAGCAAGGTTGGCTACACTTGCGGGGAAGCTTTTCGATCAATCAGACAAACTATGGCATCACTCCCTATTCCAAAGCATTCGGGGCGATCGGCGTTGCGGATCAATTGCGAATTCACGGCGACTTGTACGTCGCTCCCAATTCGCGTGTTTCGATGCAAGAAATCCCACACCGCAAGTAGCCGCACATGATCTCTGTCGAAAACGTCAAGAAGTCGACGATACGCAGCCACTATCAACTCGGAACGATTTTTTATCGACTCTTGTGGGGCCCACACATTCATCACGGGCTATGGCAAGCCGACGAATCGGTTTATCAAGCTCAGTGCCAGCTGACGGATACTCTCGCGACGCTGGCCGATATTCAGACGGGAGACCGAGTTGTCGATATCGGATGTGGAATGGGCGGATCGTCACTTCGGCTTGCCAAAATGCGAAACTGTGATGTCACCGGCGTGACGATCAGTCCGGTGCAACGTCACTGGGCGACGATGTCGTCACGATTGAAAGGTGGTCGCAAGAAGACTCGCTTTTTGACAGCCGATGCGGAAGAAATCAGTTTCGATCCGCAGTCGTTTGATGTCGTATGGAGTATCGAATGCACGGAACATCTGTTTGACAAGCCGGCCTTTTTTCGTCGCGCGGCCCAGTGGCTTGCGCCGGGCGGCAGGATTGCAATTTGTGTGTGGTTTGAAGGCGAAGACACGAGTCGCCCGACACATCGTGAATTGGTCGAACAGGTTTGTCGTCGTTTCGTGTGCCCCTCGCTGGCGACTCGGATGGATTACGCCCAATGGCTGGGCGAAAGCGGGTTAATCGTTCGGCACAACGAGGACTGGACCGATCGCGTCACGAAGACTTGGGAAATTTGCAAACAGCGTGTCGAACGAACGGGGGTCAGGCATCTTGCCAGACTCTTGGACCGCGATCAGGTTGCTTTTTTGGACGGATTTGAAACCTTGCTCGCTGCCTATCGCAGCGGCGCGATGCAGTATGGCGCGATTGTCGCCGAGAAACCCCAACAGCTACTCTAACGCAGCAATAGGACTTTTCGCATGGATGCGACGCGATCTTTACCCGCACATTCGCGACTGTCTCGGTCACCCACCCAAGATGCTCTGAATCGGTTTTGCGGGATCGTATTCGGACTCAGTAACCAGTTACTGTTTTTAGTGACGGTCTGGTTCTTGTTTTGTTTTCTCCGCGACGGTGCGTCGTCGACTGCACACGGTCATTGGGTTGTGATTGATGTCGGACTGTCCATACTTTTTGCGGTTGCCCACAGTGTGATGCTGTATCCGCCGAGTCGACGAATTCTTCAACGACAGATTCCCCAGGCGTTTTATGACAGCGTGTTTTGTGTTGTCACGTGCCTGTCGTTGCTGTTGTTGTTTTTCGCATGGCGAACAAGTGAAACACTGCTGTGGGAAGTTTCCGGATGGGGCGAGACTGTGGTTCGATTCTGCTTTTATGCCAGTTGGGGAGCGTTGTTTTATTCGCTTTGGTTGACGGGTCTGGGTTATCAAACCGGATGGACGCCTTTTTATTATTGGCTCCGTCGCGAACCCGCGCCGCGTCGCGAGTTCAAACCGCGTGGTGCTTATCGGCTGATTCGGCACCCGGTCTATTTGAGTTTCCTTGGACTGGTTTGGTTCACGCCGCGAATGTCGTTGGATCATGCGGCATTGACCGCGATTTGGACCGCCTACATTTTTTACGGATCGTTCTTGAAAGATCGCCGTTTGGAACACTTCATTGGCAAACCGTACAAGGCGTATTCACGCAAGGTTCCCGGATACCCGCTTGTGCCGTTTGGTCCACTTGCACGTCGAAGTGACGTGTCCGCTGGGGTCGCAGCATCGAACTTGGCAGCAACATCAAACGTTGAATCGCCCGCGAAGTGTGATGGTCGCGAACCGAGTTCCGCAGAGTGTGCGGCGTGATGGACAAAGTCGTTCGCGGAGACAACCGCCGGCGGAATCAGAGCAAGAATCGC
>JAGQPO010000252.1 GCA_020426665.1 Planctomycetales bacterium | reverse complement strand
GTAGACACCCTGTATCCCGCACCGAGAAGGATCCCCGCGTTGTCGATCATTACGCCAGCTAACACCACGGACACCTCTGCCTCAACGTCTCGGAGTCGTCGCCGCAAGACGAGCCATTTGAAGCAAGTTCCGGAGACGCGTGAATTACGTGAGCAGATGCGTCAGCGTTGTCGCGAAGTGGCGGCAAAGCTGGACAAGTCATCGCCACTGACCAAAGACGAGATGGAACGGGTGTCCCGGGCTTTGCTCGCAGACATGGGACTCGAGGAAGGTTATGTCGGGTGGACGATGGTCATGCTCAGCACCGAATTTTGGGCTGAGAGTGTGGCTGCCGTGCCGCCGGAACGTCGCTTGTTTTTATTGCCCCACTGTTTGAAGCACGCGGAGGGGTGTCCGGCCGATTACGACCAGTTCGGGATGAATTGTCGTCAGTGTGGTGCCTGCTCGATTGCAGATTTTAGAACCGTTGCCGAAGACATGGGCTACCGCGTATTGGTCGCAGAAGGATCGCCGGTGGTCATGAAGATCATCGTCAGCGGTTATGTCGATGCGATTTGTGGCGTGGCATGTTTGAATGTTTTGGAAAAAGCCATCGATAAAATTCTGTTGGCGGGCATACCGTGCATGGCGGTTCCGTTGCTGAGCAGTGACTGTCGCAATACGAGTGTCGACGAAGAGTGGGTCGACACGATGATTCGTACACCCTATCAACCGGCACGCCAACAAACTCGCAGCTATGTGCACTTGATGCGTGGTGCTGCGGAGTTATTCGAGCCACAGCGTTTGGCTCAGATTGTACCGCCGATGCGTGGTGGCCCGGTGGTGCTGGGTGATGTCGGAGCGATTGGATCGCAAGCAGTCGACGGTACGGCTGGGGACGGTTTAAGAGGACTCGATCCGATCGCTGCGACGGAGTCTTTGGCGTATGACTTTTTGAGTCGTGGCGGCAAGCATTCGCGGCCCTTCATCACGTTAGCGGCTTATGATGCATTGACTGGGGATCAAGCAACCACGGCTGATGGGGCAGAGGTCGTAAAGGCGATTCCGGAATCGGTTTGCCGAGGCGCAATGTCAATCGAGACGTTTCATAAAGCCAGCTTGGTTCACGATGACATCGAAGACGATGATGCCTACCGTTATGGTCAGCCTGCGATGCATCGCCGCTTTGGCGTTGCGACGGCAATCAACGTGGGCGACTACCTGATTGGCATGGGGTATCGGTTGGTTTCCAGAGAAGCTGCCGCGTTGGGCCCTGATGTGACTGCGGATATTCTTGACAGCCTGGCCAATGCGCACACACGACTTGCAGAAGGGCAAGGGGCCGAATTGATCTGGCGTGATTCGAGCAATCGTCGACTGAAGCCTATCGACGCACTTAAGGTCTACGCTTTGAAAACGGCACCCGCGTTCGAAGCAGCTTTGTTTGCCGGGATTCGCATGGCAGGGTCCGCCGATGATTATGCCGAAGCGATTCGTGTTTTCAGCCGCAACTTGGGAGTGGCCTTCCAAATATTGAACGATCTGAACGACTGGCAAGGCGACGACCACAATAAAATGTCCGCAGGTGGTGATACGCTTGGCGGCCGCCCTACCCTGCTCTTCGCACTGGCGCTCGAACGCCTGAAGCAGCCTGAACAAGAAGAGCTCTTGCGGTTATGCGATCCACAAAACGCAGATCCTGCAGAACCTCGATTGCGACGTGTTCGTGAGTTGTATCAAAGCGTGGGAGTCTTTGATGCGGCCCATCAACTGGTTGACAAACATCAACGACGAGCTGAAGAAGTAGCGGATGGACTGCAACCCGATTCACTGCGTCGTCTGCTGTACTATCTAGTCGATACAGTACTCGAACGACCGTCCGAAGCCGCGCCCAAAGTCGTTTCGCTGGGCGTTCTACCAATTACGATGCCCAAGACGATGAGTTGATCAAGGGCCATCGCTTGGCGCCTTTTTCATAATAGAAGTTACTCGACAGTCAGGATATGGCGTGCAACATACACAGCCTGAACCGCCCGCCGTCGATTTGATGGAACTTGTGCGGCTCTTTCACTCCGACGAGAGCGAACTGGGGTTTTTTCGTGCTTGCCTCACGGCGGAAGAGATCCCGCAACCTCGACGTGAGCTGTTAAACCACGAAGCACACATGACGGTGACAGTTGAAGCCCACCATGGCTGTCCTGTCGATGTGCGTGTAGCCCGAACCGTATTGGGCCCTGGCGTTGATGATCCGCTAGGGCCTCAAGGATCCAATTTAGATATCGCGGCTACCGGGCGATGGTATGCGCGCGAGATTACGCTGCATCGACAGAGTGACCAGCGTCCTGTGCAATATGGAATCGTTCGACTGAACATTGATGCGCTTGCTCCTGAGGTATGGCATGAGATCCATTCGGAGAAAATACCGCTGGGACGTGTTCTGATTTCGCACCAAGTGTTGCGCGAAGTTGAACTGTGCGGATTATGGGAAGTCGTTGCTGGACATTCGCTGGCTAGCTTGCTGGAAATGTCGGTCGGCGAAGTAACTTATGGTCGTACGGCGAGGATCTTCTGTGACTATGTACCTGCGATCGAATTGCTTGAGATCGTGACCCCCTAGCAGCGGGTGCATTTCTAGCAACGTCGGGGCTGGACGGTTCACTACAGTGTGTCGATCTGCGTTGAAGGCTGTGAGCAATGGCAATGCTGATTCGACGGTAACGATTCTGAGACAGCGATAAAGAACGAGAAAAACGAAGTTGTAGAGGCAACAGGGAGCGCCGAAGTGTTGAAACGAAGCGAATACGATGTGGTCTGTATCGGAGCTGGTCCAGCGGGTGCATCCACGGCGGCTATCGTCGCAGAGGCTGGTCTGAGCGTCCTGCTCGTTGAACGTGACGAGTTCCCTCGATTTCACGTCGGTGAGTCGCTGATGCCCGAAACGTATTGGCCTCTGCAAAGACTTGGGCTGAACGAGCGTGTGCGAGAAATGGGCTTCCAGGCCAAGCATAGTGTTCAGTTTGTGACGAACACGGGGAAGGAGTCTGAGCCGTTCTATTTCCGTGAGCATGATGAGCGTGAGTGCAGCCAAACATGGCAAGTTGAACGTGGTGACTTTGACAAGCTGTTGTTCGATCGGGCGGCAGAGCTCGGCGCAGAGTGTCACGACCGTACGCGGTTGCTCGATGTGATTTTTGATGGTGACCGCGCGGTGGGGGTAAAGCTGCGAGATTGTGAAGGGAACGAACACGAAGTAGCTTGCCAAGTGGTTGTCGATGGATCGGGACAATCGACGGTGATTGCCAATAAGCTGGGGCTAAAGGAGATCAACCCGCGGCTGAAAAAGGCGGCCATTTGGGGATACTATCGGAACGCCGAACGTGATCCCGGAGAGAACGCGGGCGCGACAATCATTCTGCAAACCGAATCCAAGGATGCTTGGTTTTGGTTTATCCCACTGTCGCGAGGCATCACCAGCATCGGTTGTGTCGGCGACAATGATTATCTTTTGAAAGGCCGGGGTTCACAGGAGGAAGTCTTCCAGCAGGAATTGTCACGCTGTCCCGGGCTGACCCCACGCCTTGAAAACGCGACCCGGCTTGGAGGCTTTCGAACGGCCAAAGAGTTTTCGTACATGACCCGGCAACATGCCGGCGATGGTTGGGTATTGGTCGGCGATGCGTTCGGATTTATTGACCCGGTTTACTCCTCCGGCGTCTACTTTGCGCTCGACATGGGGGTTCGAGCGGGAGACGCGGTGGTCCAAGGTTTCAAAGACAATGACTTGTCAGGCGAACGTCTGGCCGCATGGGCAGACGACTTCAAACAGGGGGCGATGTGGGTCCGAAAACTGGTTCATGCCTTCTATACCAAGGAATTCAGCATCGGCCGGTTTATGAAGGAACATCCTGAACATCGGGGGTGTTTGACTGATCTGTTGATCGGCAGAATCTTCAGCAGCCACGCCGGCAAGATGTTTGAAGACATGGAAAAGTCTATCGAGAAGGCGAAAATGATGGTGTCGACCTGAGCGGAAGCTGAATAAATCAACGGGGTGAAAATACGTTAAACTCATCAACTGGTGATACCACACATCGGGAGCAAGTTGATGACAACGACGATCCCCTATCTGTATCGATATTCCTTCGAATCAGCCGTCGCTGCGACGCCCAGCCCGCCGCAGTTGATCTTGTAATTTGGAATCGATCACGGGATCGAGCAAAGCCGCAAAGATGGCCAAGAAACTGTTGCAAGTTGCGCGATCCGATTCGCAACAGCTGACTCAAACGGCTGCAGTCGTCGAAGCTGCGGCGGGACAAGTGGCGCGAGCCGAAAGGTGGAACAAATCAGTCGTTGAGTCTTAGCTGTGCGTTCACAATCGTTCTCGTGCGGCTGTGCTAAAGCTGGCATGTCAGTCCGCGTTTTAACAAACTCGGTCAATGTGGCGGATCATCCATTAATCTGGCCATCCCTTCCAGGAAACCTTCTCATCGGTCCAATCTCTCCATCGCCTTCGGTGATCCTTATGTCCAATGCACTTGCCCGCACCTCGATTGTGGCCGTTGCCACTTCGTTAATTCTCGCGGTACTGAATCCAGCCAACGGCACCGCGCAAGAAGCGCCGCCGGAACCACAGCCCGTGTTGCTGCAGATGATACGTGACGATGCGATTCACGACGAATTGAAGCTCAGTGACGATCAGGTCCGCCGAGTCTTTGAGTCGATCGCCGAAATCGACGACCCCTGGTACCAGGCCGGGCGACTTCCAACCGCGGAACGAATCGCAACGATCGAGAAATTGTCTGCGCAGCTGACGAATGCGTTATCTGCGATCCTGAACCAGAGTCAACTGGAACGCTTGGATCAACTATGTAACCAGGCCCTCGGCACTCGGATGATCCTTCGTAACGTTACCGCCGAAAAATTAGGGATGACGGCACAAGAGCGAGAAGAACTGTACAACGTCTACCGAGAAACCGATCGGCAAGCGGAGTCATTAAAGGCCAAGGTCAAGAACGGTGACCTTAAACAGTCTGAGGCGATGGAGATCGTTGGCCGGGCGCAAAACGCAGAGCGAAAGAAGTTTGCCGACACGCTATCCATCGAACAAAAAAGAAAACTGTCGACCCTGACAGGGCAGCCCTTCGATTTTGCGAAAGTGAAACGACGATTCCCCAGGGCTCCGGAAATCGTGACCGAGGGTAGCCGGTGGCTGCAAGGTGATCCGGTGAAACTGGAAGACCTGCGCGGAAAAGTCGTCGCGCTGCATTTTTATGCGTTTGGATGTATCAATTGCAAACGCAACCTTCCGCACTACAACGCCTGGTACGATGACTTCGCAGATGACGGGTTGGTCGTGATCGGTATCCAGTCACCGGAAACAGCTGCCGAGCGTGACCCATCAAAAGTCGCCGCGGCGATCAAAAAAGACGGGATGCAGTATCCCGTCTTATTTGACGGCGAAAAAGCAAACTGGAACAAATGGGCCATCTCATGGTGGCCGACGGTTGTATTGATCGACAAGCAAGGGTTCCTGCGGTCACATTGGGAAGGTGAAATGAATTGGCAAGGAACCGAGGGTGAAAAGCAAATGCGCCAGACCATCGAGCAGTTGTTGGCAGAACGGTAGTGCGTCGACCAGGCAACGCCAGGGATGCCAGCTGCAGATTGGCACAAAATTTTTCACTGTGATTCGAATCGGGGACATTGGCAGTCAGCGACGAAGGGGCCAGCCGACGTTCCGACCGGAGCCGCGAACCAAACGAGCCAGCGGTGCCGGGCTTGTGGATTTTGGTATTTCACTCTTCCTCTCTTCTGTTGCTGGGATCGGCGCAGTCAGTATCTGGATTGCAGGTCCGCTTGATCCGGCACTCTCGGTAGGCGTCGGCCTGTCTTCATCGGTCGAGTCGGTGTGGCTGAAAAAAGGTTGCACGCAAAGACGCTAAGCCGCAAAGAATAGCAACTGCCCTTTGCGTCTAGGCGACTTTGCTCGCAATCCTTCCGCTCAGCTCATCAGGGTAAACGTCAGAACCACAGCAGAGAGAGTAACCACGGAAGGATCGAAAGACTCGAAAGAAAAAGCCGGTGGGTCGTGCCAGGCGTTGGTTCATTCCGCGAACGACCGCGTTGACCGGGCCGCCACCAATCAGCATTGACTTCAGGAACGACGCGATCGGCGGCTCCGGTTCACGGGTACGCCCGACATGGGCGTGAACT
>JAGQPO010000251.1 GCA_020426665.1 Planctomycetales bacterium | reverse complement strand
GGTGGGGAGCGTAGCGGAAGTCGTCGACGGCTTTCGTAACTGCCCGAGGAGATCGAAACTCTTGACGAGTTCCGCTACCGGTAGACCGAACTGTAGCTGAAGACGAGTCACCCAACTACAAAATCGACTCGCGATGGCGCGGCCAAATCACGGTGGGGTCACGAGGCAATCTAGACGATACGTCTTTTTGACGGTGTGTCAACACAGTTTTCATGTTTCGTGGTGAAGAATCACTCGAACCGCTCCGCAGCGGCAAACATCACGAAACGGTGGCAAACGTCATCGGCAACGTCAATCATGCGATGGCCCCATCGGTGTGCTGGAGCGATGACGATCACCTTTACACCCCATGGGGAAACGGCACACAGTTCAGCTTGACCTTGACCGGGCACAAGGAAAACGACTCTTGGAACACCGTCCGGGTGCGATTCAAATTAAAGTGACTTAGACGCATCGATTTGCACTCACCAGCCGTGACTGCGGCCGGTGCGACGGATTTGTTCCAACAGCGCGGTTAACCGAAAAACTTTGTCGGGATGCTCTGATGCGAGATTGTTTTGCTCGGCAATGTCATCGCCGAGATGATAAAGTTGCACGGCTGGTTCATCTGCGGAAACTCTCGCCAAATCTCTGGCGCCGCCGCCGCCTTGACCCAAAATCAGTTTCCACGGTCCCTGGCGAATGGAAAACAGGGCCGCGAAGGAATCGTTAACCAAAACGTCTCGCGTCGGCCGCGTTGATTGCATGTCAAGTAAAGCGGTCAACATGCTGAAACTGTCTTCGCCCGCGTCTTTGGAAAGCTCGACTCCGAAGTAGTCGGCGAAAGTAGCCAACATATCGGTCAGCGCAACCATCTGGTCGTTTGTGGAACCGGCCGCGATTTTCCCAGGCCAGCGCGCGATAAAGGGCACTCGATGTCCACCTTCGTAGACCGTCGTCTTTTGGCCACGCAATTCACCATTGATTCGATGACCGTGATCTTCCGGATAGTCGATCGGTCGATATTCCAGGACGCCACCGTTGTCACTGGTCAAGATGATCAGCGTATCGCTGAGCACCTGTTTGCGATGCAAGGCATCGACGACTTGTCCGACCGACCAATCCATTTCGGCAATGAAGTCACCACGCGGCCCGATTTCGCTGGTGCCATTGAAACGCCTGGCCGGGATCAACGGCGAGTGAATGTTGCGATGCGCGAAGTACAGAAAAAACGGCTGATCCGTGCTGTAATTGTCGATCCAATCGACCGCGCGCGTGGTCAGCATGTCCGACAAGTCTTCGTGTTGATAAAACGTTTCATCCGGTCCGCTTTGGCCTAGCGCCGCCGCCAATCCCGATCGGGGGCGACGCAGGTAATCCTTTTCAAATCCGGGGCGTTTATAAGGTGTGATCCGCAGTGGCTGATTCGGATCCAGATTCTGCACACGGTCGTTTTCGATGATGATGTGTGGGAACTGACTGACATGGGGAAACCCCCAGAAGTAGTCGAATCCGACGTCGTTCGGCCCCGGCTTAAGCGGCCGGTTGTAGTCGGGACCCAGGATGTCGTCCCAGCCGGGTTGATTTCGGTCGCCGAACCCCAAGTGCCACTTACCCAAACACGCCGTCGAGTAACCTTGGGAACGAAAGAGATCGGCCAACGTGAAACGGTCGGGATCGATCAACAGCGGATCGTTGGCCCATACGGTTGATGAACCGTTCCACGTTCGCCAGGCATAACGTCCTGTCAGCAAATTGTAACGAGACGGCGTACAGACCGACGCCGGCGAGTGGGCATCGGTGAACCGTCGGCCTTCGGCAGCGAGCCGGTCGATATTGGGCGTCTTGACCTTGCTCGCACCGTAGCAACTCAGGTCGCCGTAGCCAAGATCGTCCATCAACATGATGACCACGTTCGGCCGGTCGGAGGCGCAAGCGGTCAAACAAAACGATAGGGACACGGCAAATGCGACGACGGTACGAATCACAGACATGATGTTCAGCTCTATTTTTGCGAAAACGGTTGACGGCTAGTGCCTCGCCAACTCTTGATTTTAGGATTGGAACAGATCTGCACGAGGGACTTCCAGTCCGTCGATAGCGACGTTTTTCGACGGACTGAAAGTCCGTCGTACCCCAAAATTAAAAGTAGACAAAGCGCCAGGTTTCGCGCCTTATTTGGACGCGGCGATCGCTTCCATTTCCTTTTGATATTGATCCAAACGATCCAATCCGGCGGGATAGTGATTGCGGCTCTGCCATGTTTCGTACGAAATCACCTGATCACCAGTCGGCAACGGTTTGTCCCACAGGATTCCATCGCCGGAAATGATCAGCGCCGCCTTGCCTTCATTCAATCTGGCGCGCAGACCGAACTCCGAACCGCCTTTGACGAAGGTGATGAAAACGTAGTCGGCTTCGCGTATGCCCGCGCCCTCGGTTTTCCAACCTTGTTTGATGAATTCGGCTTCATAGGTTTCTCCGGCTTTGACCAGACTTGTTTCGTCCATCAAAAACTGAATCTGCTTTCCGTCAACGTCATAGGTTGCGGGCGCGGCCGCGTTCATGATTGGAAAATCCGCTGCCTGGATTCCGGACGCCAAGTTTTTCTGGTCGACGGGCTTGGGTTTGGACAGTTGCCACGAACTTCTGTCCAGGTCGTCGCCCACGCGAATCAGTGTGCGACCGTCTTTTTGCCGGATCAATCCGACCAGCAAGTCTTTCTGGCCCTGCACGAACGGCATCCAAATCGATTCTTCGCTGTCGACGCGGCCGGCCTCTCGCGCAAGCCATCCCTGTGAAACCAATTCAGTCTCATAGAACTTGCCGGCTTGCGCCAAAGTCAACGATGTATTGGCGACCAGCAACGGACGTGTGGAGCCGTCAAATTCGACGAAACCACAATCACTGGGGATGGGTAACGCATTTTCCTGCAATGACCTGGAATACTGAACGGTGAAAGCAGAGGGATCAGCCGGAAACCGACTAACGGAAACTTGAACATCGACACCATTGCGAAGAAACGCCAATGACCTTGCGTCGGGTTCTTCGCGATGCCCCGTGTGGAGGCGAGAATAGGCCGTCCAACCATCCGCATGAAACTTACGGATCAGATTTGTTTCGATCTGTAACAGATCCGCCTTCGTGCGATAGATTGCGGTGTTTTCGTTTTCATAAACTTGCTCAATCGGTGCGGCGTCAAACTTCGGTGCGAACCGCAGATCATAGTTTCCCACGTGACTCAAACTGATCATCGTGTCAGTGCTGCTGGCGCTATAGCATGACAACGAGAGCATGAAGCCTTGCTTTTGGAACTGCAGCGTACCAGGCGTCGGCGCCGCTTCCGCTTTCTCGGTCCATCCCAGTTTGCCGAGATGGTATCGGTGGAACCCTTGAGCTTCCTCGACTGTGGCCGGCGCCGTGTACATCAATTGAGTGGCGCCGGCTATCGACTTCTTTCCTCCGTTCAGTCTCGGAAAAACTCTCAGATCGATTGCCTGCATGGCTTGGTTCGGATTGGCCGGCTCGCTGGCGGACAAGCCGACCAAGTTCGCGGGTTCGATCAGCGGCCTTAGGCCCGAACCGGCAGCAGCGGTCGCAGATCCCCACACTCGAGTCGTTCCATTGCTTGATCCAACAACAAAACGCTCCGTCCCGGGAATCCAGTCGATGCCCACGATCGGTGATCCGTACGTGTCCAAGACGTCGGCGAGATCCCCGCCGGCGAGATCCCAAACACGTAGGTTCGAACCGTTGGCAGTCAGCAATGAATTTTGGTTCGGCGAAAATGCAACAAGTTCATTGTTTGCAAAGTCATCGAACAACTTTAATCCGCGATTCTCTTTCGCAACGTCCCACAATTGCAAGCCATCCGACTCGGCAAAAACGAACAGTTTTCCGTCTCCAGAACGTGCCATCGCGTAGCAATACCGCCCCGCGGAGAGCTGGTGCAACAAGACGCCCTTTTCAGTGTCCCAACTGGTCGTCGTTTCCCCAGCGACCGCGATCTGGTTCGGCGCAATGTATGCGAGTCCACTGACGTTGTTCGTGTCGACTTTGAAACTGCGTTTCAGCTGCAGCGAATCAGACGACCAAATGGAAATCTCGTCGGTGTACGATGCCGTCGCCAATTCGTTCCCGTCAGGCGCGATCGCGATCAACGCGATGCCCGTGGGATACAGTTGTTTCGACGTGGTTTCGGTTTGCTGACCGAGATCAAAAATCCGCATCAAACCCTCTGAATCGCCCGCAGCAAACCACTGTCCGTTTGGCGCGATGGCGAGAGACTTTATGATCTGCTGCTTACCCGTATCGACTTGATCGACAAACACGTGGTTCGGCTGGTCTGAATCAAGCGGGAACAGAGAGATCTGTTGTCCTGCCGCCAGGACGTGTTGACCGTCCGGCGTTAACATCATGGCGGTGGCGATCCCCAGCGACGTCCGCTCCCGGCAAGCCAAAAGTTCGAACGGTTCGAAGACCGGACGCTCCCACCGCGCCAGTTGATCCGCGGTTGGAGGCGCAACAGCTGGGTCGACCGGCTGCGGTTTTGCCATAACAACCGGATCGGGGTTTTCCGATCGCCCAGATTCAGTCGCCTTTGGCACCGGTGATGACTTTTCAGGCGAGCTCTGTTCTGCCCGAGCGGCGATCGCATTCGAATCGGATTGTCGAGTTCCTTCGGCAGTATTGTTCGAGGATTCGCCCGCGTTTTGCGTTACCGCAACAGCATCATTTTGCTGTTCCGATGGATCGCCCGTGCTCGCTGGAGGCGTTGATGTTTGCTGGTTGTCGGTTGACGATCCGCAACCGCTAATCACGAAAACAATGCAACCCAGCGCCACTACAAAATACTTTGACCGCACTTGCCATTGTTTCACGATTGATCCACTTGACCTCTCAGTTTTTGTCTTGATTTGATTGAACCGTGTAATGGTTTCGTTCGTTTCGTTCTAACGCAAACCATTCAGACTAACGCATCCTACCATTTAGTGTCTGGTAAATGCACTTGACCCGTTCTTCAAATCCTTCCTTGACAGAACCTCCGCCAAATGCCATATTAACCAAAAGGTTAATTAACCGATCGGTATCAGTGATTCCATGACACAAGATCAACTCAGTCAGAAGTTCGCGGCGCTCGCCGACCCGACGCGGCGGGCGAT